>JAUTXM010000031.1 GCA_030838025.1 Acidimicrobiaceae bacterium | reverse complement strand
CACACGTCCCCGACCTGCAGGTTGAAGGCGGCCGCCACGGGTGGGGCGACGGCCACTTCGTCGGGCGCAGCCGGGTAGCGTCCCGTCGCCAGACGCAGGGTCGGGTACCCGTAGGTGCCCTTGGGGTCCTGGTCTCGCAGATCGACCGTGGCGACCGACCCGGGGATGGCGACGATTTGGTGGGCCACCACTTCGATGGGGCCGAATGCCTTTTGGATGGCCGCGATGTCGCCGGCCAGGTTCGGATCCGAACCGGGAAGGGTGAGGCGATGGTTGGCCGTCCCCATCGCCGCGTCAACGGGTGTCACCGTGTTCGAGGCGACGGCGAGGCCGATGGTTGTCGCCGCCACGGCCAGGATGAGCAGAGCCAGTACCAAGAGCTGCTGGCGCCATTCGCGACGGAACAGCCGCCATGCCCAACGGGCGATGGCCCGGCGGGCCGGACCGCCGCCGTTGCCGGTGCCGACGGCCTGCTCGTCGGCCGGGTCCGCGGCGTGCTGGCGGACCGCTTCGCTCACGCTCACTGGCTGGGGGTGGGCTGAAGGAGCGACTCGGGACCGAGCGGTGGCGACGTCTGGTCGACCACCCGACCGTCGCGAAGGAACACCACCCGGTCGGCCCACGATGCCAGCTGGGCGTCGTGGGTCACGACGACTCCCGCGACACCTCGCCGGCAGGCGGCGCGCATCAGGCGCATCACCGCCTCGCCGTTGACCGAGTCGAGCGCGCCCGACGGTTCGTCGGCCAGCAGCAGGCGGCGGTCACCCACCACGGCGCGCGCGATCGCCACCCGTTGACGTTCGCCGCCCGACAGCTGGTCGGGGAAGCGGGAACCCTGGTCGCTCAACCCCAGTTGCTCCAGGGCCGCCAAGCCCGAGGCTTGCGCCTTCTTGGCCGCGATACCGTCGAGTTCCAGCGGCAGGGCCACATTTTCCACCGCCGTCAGTCCGGCCAGAAGGTTGAAGTCCTGGAACACGTAGCCGATCGAGCGGCGCCGCAGCCGAGCCCGGTCGTTGCGCGACAGCCCCGACAACGCCAGACCGCCGACCAACACCTCGCCGGCCGTCGGATCCTCGAGGCTGCCGGCGATGGTCAACAGGGTGCTCTTGCCCGATCCGCTCGGGCCCATCACGGCCACCAAGTCGCCGGCATCGACCGAGAGGTTGACCTCTCGCAACGCGTGGACCTCGGTCGGTCCCTCGCCGTAGACCTTCGATACCCCTCGCAACTCCAGGGCGGTCATCGCCGCACCCCGACTCTGCGTCCCCGCCTCGGAAGCGGCCCTGGCGATCCGTTGGTGCTGGCCGGCCCGGGGATGTCGGTCGAGGCACGCTTCAGGCGGCCTTCGGCGGCGTCGAGCCACCGGACGACGGAGTCGATCCGGAACAGCTCGGCGTCCACCACCAGCGCGAAGCCCAAGTCGCCTTCGCCGGCATCCTGCTTGAGATGGGTCCATTGCTGCATCAGCTGCACCAGATACCGGCGGTGCACCTGGATCAAGTCGTGCACATCGACGCCGGGGACCCGCAGCGCCACCAACACTTTGATGACCAACTCGTCACGGGGCGGGGAGCTCAGGTCCGGCGGGGTCCGCAGCCACTCGGACAGTTCCTCCTCGCCTTCTGGCGTGATCCGGAAGCCCCGCTGCGGGCCGTCCTCGGCGTCGTCGGACTCGATGAGGCCGTCGCGTTCGAGTCGCTGGAGGGTCGTGTACACCTGGCCCACGTTCAACGGCCAGACCTCCCCCGTTCTCGCCTCGAACTCCTGGCGGAGCTGCAGTCCGTACTTGGGGCCCTCGCTCAGGAGCGCCAGCAAGGCGTGGCGAACGGTCATCGCCCGAACCAACTGAGTAGCATACTGGGTATAGTACGGGGTAAATCGCCCCCTGGCAAGCTGCTCTTCCGTCCTCGGGGTGGATAGCCGGGCTCCTTGTCCGGCTGAGCCCATTTCCGGTGGAGGTAGGGCTCAGTGGCGTAGGTTTGTCGTCAGGGCGGAGGAACGGGGGGGGAATCATGAGGGCACTTCTTCGGGTCACGGTGCTGTTGACCCTGGCGGCCGCCGCGGTTGTAATCCCGGCGGGTGTGGCCGGGGCCAATGTCTCGATGGGTATTTCGCTGTCCTGGCCGAGCGGTGCCGGTGTCGGAAACGGGAATCTCGCCGGATCGTTCACCGTGCAGAACCTGAATACGGCTCCGAATCAAACCGAAACCCTGACCGTTACTGTGATCCGGCTGGCACCTTCGTGCGGAGCCGCTCCTTCCGGCACGACCGTCTGCCCCTCCCCCGATCCCGGTGTCTTCCACCTGTCGTCGCCGGCCACCGGCGCCGCCGGCACCGCGTGCGCCGGGGTCACCTTTACGGTGTCGGCGCCCGATGCCAGTGGTGCGGTCACGCTCACGCCCTCGACCGCCGTGGTGTTGCAGGGACCCGGGGCGGGGACGGGACCTGACCGCTGCACCGTCAACATGGTCCTCGCCGTTACCAAGGTGCCGAGCATCGACGTCGATCCCGCAGTGGGGGTGCAGACGTCGACCAACCTGTTCGTGCAAGCCACCAGCTCGACGAGCGGTCTCATGCCCGCGGTCGGCGTCAAACTGACCAACACCGTCAACAAGGGAATCCCGGGCCTGTCCACGGCGGCGTCAGCGGCCGGTACGACCGTCTCCGACACCGCCACGTTGACAGCCGCCGGGAGCGGCCCGACGCCCACGGGGACCGTTACCTTCAACCTGTTCGGACCCAACGACAGCACCTGCTCCGGCGCCTCGATGACGTCGACCAAATCGGTGTCGAATGGAAGCGCGACGGCGGCGTTTTCCTCCACGGGTGCCGGGACATACCGCTTCACCGTCAGCTACAGCGGCGACACCAACTACATGGCGCGCCTGGCGCAATGCAACGATCCCGGCGAATCGGTAACGGTTTCGAGCAGCGTGTCGCCCCCGACGATCACCAAGTCGTTCCAGAAGGGATCGATCCCCCTCGGCGCGACCACGACGCTCGCCTTCACGATCGGCAATCCCGCTGCCAACACGGTGGCGCTCACCGGAGTGCAGTTCACCGACTCCCTCCCGGCTGGGCTACTCGTGGCCACACCGAACGCCCTTTCCGGTTCCTGTGGCGGAGGCACCATCACGGCGGTCGCCGGTTCCGGCGCCGTCAGCCTGAGCGGGGCGACGCTCGCCACCAATGGCAGCTGCACATTTTCCGTCAATGTGACCGGAACCACCGCGGGCCAGAAGAAGAACACGGTCGCCGTCACGTCCGCCAACGGCGGGACGAGCGCGACATCGAAGGCCACCCTCAAAGTCCTGGCGCCCCCACAGATCGTCAAGGCATTCGGGGCCGGCACCATCGCGCTCGGCGCGACGACAACGCTGACCTTCACGATCACCAACCCCGCGGCCAACCCGGGAGCGCTCAAAGGCGTTGCCTTCACCGACCCGTTGCCCGCGGGACTGGTCGTGGCCAACCCCAATGGACTGGTCGGCTCGTGCGGATCCGGCACCATCACCGCCGTCGCCGGGTCGGGCACGGTGAGACTCGCCGGGGCCACCTTGTCGGCCGGCGCCACCTGCACCTTCTCGGTCAAGGTGTCCGCCACCACCACCGGCCAGAAGAACAACGCGGTCACGGTGACATCGAACAATGGGGGGACCGGAAACACCTCGAACGCGTCCCTCACCGTCTCCTAACCGCCCGCACGATCGCGCCCGACACGTCACAGGAAAGGGGGAATCGATGGCCCTGCGGCATCGACAACAGGCGTCAGTTCACATCACGACGGCCACGACCGCCAGGGCCGCCGCATTCCCGCTCCTGGCGCTTCTGCTCTTCCTCGCGGCGGCCTGTGGCGGTGGTTCCGGGGGCTCCGGCGGGGGCACCGGCGCGACCGACTCGACCGTTGCCGCCGCGACCACCGACACCACCAACCAACCCGGGGGCCCGCCCCAAACACCGCTCACCGGCCCGCTGCAGACGACGCCGACGACCCGCGCCAACGACCCGTACCTCCCGGTAGGCGTCGTCGATCAGGTCTTTCCCCCAGGGACGAAGGCGTTCGAATTGCTGGCGGCTGGTAACTGCGGGCCGTTGCTGCGCCAGGTCGAACAGGCCGAGGCCCCCACCACCGCAACCTGGAAAGAAGGCGGTGTGCCCGACCAGCTCACCTTGCTCTACACCGCCGCCGCCCACGCCTGCCTGGCACACTGGAGCATCGCCCAGACCGACTTCCAGCAGGTCAAGCTGCCAATCGACTGTGGTTTCAGAGTGACCAGCGACGGGCTCACCATTCCCAACTGGTCGTCCTCGTTCACCAAAGTGGCCGATTGCCACACTGCGAGAACCCTGGTCTACAACTGGACCAAAGGCCTCCTGGCGGCGCACCGGGCGGACCCGAAGTTCGTGCCCAACTTTCCCACTCCGCCGAAGCCCTAGCCGGAATGGGGGGTGCCCGCCGATCGGCGCCAACTGCGCGGATTGACCAGTCGAAGGAGGCGCCGCTCGCCGTCCCGCCGGCGCCCCACGACGCCGCGCCGACGGCATCGCCGTCCACCGATCTCCCGCCCAAGTCCGCGCCGGTGCAACCGCCCGACGCCGGCGGCGCCGATCCGACGCGGTCATTGCGGGCCACGGTTCGAGGGATCGGATCGGTCGTCGGGCCGACGTCGGCGGTCACCGCCCTGCTCTACTACTTCGGCTGGACACGGACGAGCATCGAGGCCCACCAGCTGGGCCTCGACGACAGCTTGCTCGGGTACTCCACCCAGGACTACCTGTTGCGCAGCATGTCGTCGATGTTCGGGCCCCTGGTCGTCGCCTTGCTGGCGGCGCTGGCAGGCCTGGGCATCCACTCGGCCATCGTCGCCTGGGTGGATCGTTCCGGCGGCCTCGGAGTCTCGCGGGCCATCGACGCCCATATCCAGCGCATCCTGCGGCCCATGACCATCGCGATCGCCGTCCTCGCGGCCGCCTGCCTGGCCGCGGGGATCGCCGGGGCCCGGGTGCGGCACCCGTCATCGCTGATCTACGTGGCCTCGCCGGTGTGCGTCACGTTGAGCATCGTTCTGGGGGTCTACGCCGCCGGCCTCTACCGCCGGTTTCTCGCTGGCGGCCACGGCGGACACGGCGGCCACGGCGGCGGGGCGGCCGGAGAGCTGCGGGGGCTGCGCGCCGTGAGCGCCACGCTGATCGTGCTGATCCTGGTGCTCAGCGTGTTCTGGAATGTCTCGCACTACGCCGCCATCAAGGGTCGCAACCTGGCCGCCACCGTGGACAGCCTGCTCCCCACCCAGCCAAGCGTCGTGGTGTACTCCGCCAAGCGCCTCTACCTTCAGGCGCCGGTGGTCGAGACCAGGCTCGACCCGACCGACGCCGCCTACAAGTACGCCTATTCCGGGCTGAAACTGCTCTTTCGGTCCGACCACAAGTACTTCCTGCGCCCCAGCGATCCCGGCCCGGTGGCCAACATCGTGCTACCCGACAGCCTGGACATCCGCCTGGAGTACTTCCGGGGGGCGTAGCCCGCCAAGCGCGCCGCGGGCGGGCCTGCCTCAGCGGAGGGGCGCGGCCGGCGGCGGCGGGGACGGGGTGGCGAGCAGCGCCCGGCCGGTTTGGAACGAGTAGCGGGCGACGTGCAGCAACCAGCGCCGGAACGGGGCCAGCGAGCCTTCGGGCCCCGCGGCGTCACTCAGGTCGTTCAACTGACGCGCCAGTCGTTGCCTCACCTCTGCGACCGCCACCGCCCCCGATTCCGCGTCGGTTGCCGCGTCGCCTGCCTCGATCGCGGCGACGACGTCGCGCCAGGTGCCCGCCTGGCTGTCCCTGATGCACTCGAAGACCGCCGGCGCTTCGTTGGGGTAGCCGACCAGCACCGCCAGCAGCACCAGTACTGCCGGGTAGTCGCCGCCGTCGGCCCCGTCGGCGCCGGACCCCACCAAGGCAGCCAGGTCGGCGCCCCGCACCGACGCCCGGATCAGGCGGTAGGTGTTGGCCAGGCGTTTGGCCCCCCGAGGCGTGGCGATCATCGGGGCCAGCCGAGCCATGAACCGGACCTCGCGTTCGTCGATCTCCAGCCCGCGCGGCGTGATGTCGTATTCGGCCGCCCGATGGCGCGTCGCTTCGACCGCGGCGCGCGCCTCGCTGGTCGACAACACGGCGTCGTCACCGGACGCGCCCCCTTTTCCCCCCTCCTCCACACCCGCCGCGGTGCCGGCGGTCGTGGGCGCCGCCGCCATCAGGCTGCGAATGAGCCGTTCGTAGCCCGTCGTTTCCATCGGATCGAGCGTGTAGGGGATCTGGAAGATCTTCTCCAGGTAGTTGAAGGAGTGCGCCGCCCAGAGTTCGGACCCGTCGCCACGCTCGGCCCCGTCGGATCCGGCCAGCATGGCGGCGTAGTGGTGTTGCAGCGATTTCAGCAGCCAGCGCGGGTCGACCGCCACGACGACCACGAACAGCGGGATGGCCAGCAGCAGGTGAACCGCTTGGAGGACCTCGACCACCCGCTGGGCGGGGACCCGGTCCAGGTCGTCGATGTACAGCACGATGCGGTCGATTCGGGGCAGGTCGTCGTCGGTCACGCCCGAATCAGCGCCCGCGATGCCCGCGGCTGCGGCGGCGGCTGCGGCTGCGGCCGCCGCTCGGGCGCCGCGCATGAGGCGGTCGAGTTCCTCGAAGTCCCGGCGGATGAGCGCGATGACGCCCAGATACTTGGCGTACTCCTCGCCCACCGTTCGCTGCTCGATGAATCGCGACAGCCGCCGGCCGGGGGCGAGTTCGCGAATGTCGGTTCCGAGCTCGACCAGGGCGGCCTGGGCCCGCTTCACCTCGGCGGCCTTGGCGACCGCTTCGAGGGCCAGGCGCTGCACGTCGAGTCGCAGGTCCTCCTCGCGCTTGGCGATGGCATCGACCTGGCGGCGCCGCTCCTCGCCCCGCCGCTGCTCGGCGCTGCGGATCACCTCCGCCGTCTTCGCCGCCCACGTCCGGACACCGCCCAGGGCGTCGCGCAGGCCCGTCACGGCGGCCACGGCCAGTGGGGCCGCGGCCCCGTAGAGCGCCAGGATCCCCGCCACCCTGCCCGTCACCAGCGCCCAAATACCGAGTCCCACCAACAGGAACGAGGCGACCGCGGCCGCCACGAGAATCCGGCGGGCACGCGCTTGCCGCCACGCCATGCCCCAGGCGAGCCGCAGGCGGACGCCGGTAAACGACAGGTCCTTTTCCAGGGCCCGGAGTGATTCGAGGCTCTCGCCGACCTCGACCGGCAGCGCCTCCCGGATGGCCACCACGCCTTGGCGGACGACCTC
>JAUTXM010000413.1 GCA_030838025.1 Acidimicrobiaceae bacterium | reverse complement strand
TGCGGCCATGCGACGCTGGCGTCGGCCCACGTGCTGTGGGAGGTGGGCGAAGTCGAGCCCCGGCTCGAGTTCCACACCCGCAGCGGGCTGCTCAGCGCCGAGCGAAACGAGGGCGGCATCCGCCTCGATTTCCCGGCCGATCCGGTCAGCGCTGTCGACCCGCCTCCCGGGTTGGCGGCCACGCTCGGGGCCCAACCGCGGCGCGTCGGGCGAGGCCGCACCTTCTATCTGGTCGAGTTGGCTGACGCCGCCGCGGTGCGGGCGCTGGCGCCCGACATCGAGGCCATCGCGGCGCTCGACGCCAACGGCGTGATCGTCACCGCGGGAGGCGACGGCCAGTCCGACTTCGTCTCGCGCCTGTTCGCCCCCGCCCTCGGCATCGACGAGGACCCGGTGACGGGCGCCGCCCATTGCTGCCTGGGGCCGTACTGGCAGGCGACGTTGGGCCGACGCACCCTGGTCGGCTACCAGGCGTCCGCCCGGGGCGGCTTCGTCGGCGTCGAGGTGAACGGCGACCGGGTCCTCCTGACCGGCCAGGCGGTCACCGTCGTGCGAGGCGAGCTCCTGGCGTAGGCGCCGGTCGGCTACGCCGCCCGCGGGTCGTCGACATCGGCGTTCAGCTTCGCCAACTCGGCCAACTTGGCCAGGTCCTCGGCCACGCCGCTGCGGCGGGCCTTCCACACCCCGTACTTGGCGAACAACCCGTTGCTCACCAGCAGCAGGTTCTTCCGCGGCGGGGCCCAGAAACCCTTGCTGGTGTGGGGCGAGTACGTCGCCGCCGTGCCGTCGTCGGCTACCTCGAGCCAGCCCGTGAACGTCCGGGTGCTCAACCCCACCAGCTGGGGCCGGAAGGAATGGGCCAGGAAACCCGCCCGGCGCCCACCGGGAGGCAGCAGGCCCGCGGCCGCGACCAGGCGGATGCCCGCCCCGTCGTGGCCGGCCAGGTCGACCGGCACCACCACAGGCAGGCCGTCGGCTCCCGTGAAGGCCAACAGCCGGTGAGGCAGGGCCGCCAGCTGGCCGGCCGCGTGGTCCACGTCGACCCGCGGCTCGGTTCCCTTCTGCGGTGGCCGCTGCGGCGCCGCCCCCACCGGCGCCAGGTTCGCTCCGAACACCACGGGCGAGCCCGCCGCCGTGAGGTTTGGCCAGGCCGTCATCCGCACCACCTCGACGTCGACGAACACCCGCTCGCCGTAGTACTCCCGCAGCAACGGATCCCACAACCTTCCCTGTTTCACCGCGCCCAGGAACTGCTCGGCGTTGGGCCGAAACGCGTCCAGCCGAGCCCTCGACGGGGTGACGTCCACCGACGCCACGCCCTGAGCCAGCACGAATTCGGGGCGGGTCGAGAACCCATGCTCCCGGGCGTGGTAAGCCAGAGCCACCTTGGGATTACGGATGATCCGATCCAGCTTCTTGGCGAATCCGAGCGACGTCGTGAACCCGACGGCGCCCTGCTCCCGGTCGACCAGCCCGCACGGCGCCACGCCGGTGACCACGGCACCCCCTGCGGGCGTCACATAGGCCGCGGCGACCGTCAGATCCCCGACCAGCACTTCGTCGATTTCGTCGGACCAGCGAACGGACATGCCCTCGGTTCGCCCGCGCCCGCCGCCACGGATCACTCCCGTTGGCCGTAGCTGGCAACCAACTCCGCGCCCAGCCGGGCCAGCGCCGCCCGCACGTCGGCCGGGCCGACGACGTTGATACGCCGGCCGTAGCGCACCAGTTCCGCGGCGGCCACGCCAGCGTGGGGAAAAATGGCCGTGTACCGCGGCCATTGCCCTTCCGGGCTCTCGGTGGGCTGCGGCTGGAGATTGGCCCAGCGCCCGAGGGCCGCGGAAATGTAGCGGACCGCCCCGGGCTCGATCCGCAACTCCACGGTCACCCCCTCGGCGTAGGTCCGGGCCGGGAAGTCCGCTTGGACCTTTTCCCAGGCCTCCGCCAGGTCGAAGTCATCGGGGCGTTCGACCGGTTCCTCGGTGACCACCGCCGCCTGGACGCGCGACACCCGGAAGGTGCGTAACCCCGCTTCGACGCCCGCCAGCAGGTACCACGTGCCCCCTTTGGACACCAGGCCGTAGGGGTGGACGCGCCGGACGGCGGGCTCCTGGCGGGGCTTGGTGTAGGTGATGTCGACTTGGAGGCCGGCCAGCACGGCCTTGCGCAGCTCGGCCAGATTGGGTGGTTGGTCGTTGGTCCGACCCCATCCCACCGGGTCCACCAGGACCGCGGCGTTGGCCGCCTCGGCCTGCTCGCGGAACGGCGCGGGCAGGGCGGCCAACAGTTTGCGCAGCGCCGACTTGACGCCGGGCTCGACGCCGACGCCGACGAGCGCGTTCGGCCCCGCCACGAGGAACAGCGCCTCGGCCTCGTCAGCGGTGAGTCCCGACAGGTCGATCCGGTGACCGCCCAACAAGGCCCACCCGCCGCCCCGACCGCGCTGCGGGTACACCGGCACGCCTGCGCCGCTCAGGCCTTCCAGATCACGACGGATGGTGCGCTCGGAACATTCCAACCGCTCGGCCAGATCGGACACGGTCATCTGGCCATGGGTCTGGAGCAGCAATACGATGGCCACCAAACGATCCGCCCGCATGTCGGCCAAGCTAACCCAACAAATAGGTCAGAAGCTGTCCTATTCGCAGGGGCATCATCTCCTTATGACACGATCCGATCCCCGCACACTCCTCCACCGAAGCTTCGCGCAGGCCGGGCGCGTGGTGGCCGGGGTCTCCCCAGAGCAGCTTCGGCTCCCCACGCCGTGCACGGACTTCGACGTCACCGCCCTCCTCGGCCACCTCGTCGGCGTTGGTCACCGCATCGCCGGCATCGGCCGGGGGGAGCCGCAGACCGGAAAGCTGTCGATCCCGGTCGACGTCGCCGACGACGGTTGGGGTCGCGCCTTCGAGGCGACCCGCCAGGACGCATGGGCCCTGTGGGCCGACGACGCGGTGCTGGAACGCAAGGTGGAGCTGCCCTTCGGCACCTTTACCGGGGCGACCGTGGCCGCCATCTACACCATGGAGCTGACGGCGCACACCTGGGACCTGGCATGGGCGACCGGCCAGCTGGAGGCGCTGGACGACGAGCTGGCCGAGGCCAGCATGACCGTCGCCGCCGACGTGTTGCCGCCCGATCAACGAGGCGGCTACATCCCCTTCGCTGATGTCGTCGCGGTTTCCGGCACTGCTGCGCCCTATGACCGGTTGGCGGCCTTCCTCGGTCGTCAGATCGCCTGACCGCGACGTCGGCCGTGCCCGTGGCGTCGCGGCTCCTAAGCTCACGGTATGGGTCCGTGGGACGACTTGGAGGTCGACTCCGACGGCGAGGAACTGCTCGATTGGCTGTGGGATCTTCCTGACCGATACGACGTAGGCGTCGACGACGACCCCGAGCCCAGGGCCGTCGGGGCGGCGAGCGGGCTCGGCGCGGCCGGCGTCACCAAACATCTGCGCGCCGCGGGCGAGGCACCGCCGACGGCCTTTGACGACCGGGTCACCGAGGCCATCGAATCCCTCGCCCCGGTCGCGGACGCCGACGATGGCTACGAATACGACTACGCCGCGTTCTCGCAGGGCCTGACGGTCCGACCCCGCCCGGGCCGATTCACGGCCCGGGAGCTGGCCGCGGTCGCCGCAGTCCTGGTGGTCATCGTGGCCGGCATCGGCCTCGGGTACTCGTTGTTCAACACCGGCGCGGGGAAGGGATCGAAGCCGTCCAACTTGGCCATCGGCCCGCCGACCACGCCCGTGACCAGCTTCAACCCGAGCCCCGGCCCTCTGGTCGAGCTCCCGACGACCGCCGATACCACTGCGACATCGGATTCGACGACGACCACGCTGCTGCCTGCCGCCAGCGTCCCTGGCGTCGTCGGGGTCGCCACGACCAGCACCACCGTGCACCGCTGCGCGGTGCACATGGCGGCCGTTCTTCCGATGGCAGAGATTCTTCCGATGGCAGAACTTTCCGATTCCACCTCGAGCACGTCATCGACGACCTCGACGACCTCGACGACGATGCCGACATCCACCACGACATCGACGTCCACGTCGACGTCCACGACGACCGACGTGACCACGACCACGACGCAGGCCCCGACGACCACAGTGGCGCCAACCACCCAGCCGACGGCACCGCCCATCACGGCCTGCCGCTAGCCGGTCCGAGCGCGAAGATTTCACCGATTGGACTGATACGGCGAGGGGGGCTGGAGCGAACGGATGATGTGACAGCTGTCGTCCGGCCAGCAGTTGCCGTACCCGGGTGGGACACCGCCGCGCCGCCCCCGCCCTTCATCGCTCCGCGAAACAGTGCCGCCAGCCCGAGATCAGGCCTGTGGTTCCTGGCCCTATCTGAAGGCGCGGGGACTAGAGTTCCACGGGTGGACACGGGGGATGGGCTCCTCGTAGCCAGACTGGCTGCGGGTGACGAAGAGGCGATCGCCGAGATCTTCGACCGCTACGCCCCGTTTCTCTATGGGCTGGCGCGGCGGGTTACCGGCGATGCCAACGCCGCCGAGGACGTCGTCCAAGAGGTGCTCACGACCCTCTGGACCCATCCTGAGCGGTTCGATCCTTCCCGCGGGTCGCTGCGGGCGTTTCTGGGCGTCCAGGCGCATCGACGCGCCGTGGACGCGGTCCGGCGGGAAGTCCGCCGGTCGGCGCACGAAAGTCGCCAACAGGCACTGGACCCAACCGCCGGTGAGCCGTTCCCCGATGCGGTGGAGTCCATCGGATTGGTCGATATCGTCCGCCAGGCAATAAACCGGCTTCCCGCGGCCCAGCGCCGCGCGGTCGAGCTGGCGTACTTCGAAGGTTGCACGCAGCGCGAGCTAGCCTCTGTACTTGGAATCCCTGAGGGCACCGCAAAGTCCCGATTGCGCTTAGCCCAGGCCAAACTCAGCGAATGGCTGGCTCCCCACTTGTTGGAGATGGCATGACATCGCAAAGCCCACCCGGCCGACCCCTCGAGGAGTTGCGCTACGCGCTGGCGGAGGCTGATGCCCACACGCCACCCGTTGCGCTGCGTCCTCGCGTCATCCAGGCCGCCGAAACGGCCCGCCCTCCCGGCCTGGCCGCAGGTACGGAATCGGCGATCACGCCGGTCGAGGGCTACCGGCGGACAATGTTGTCGTTCGACGCCGTCCTATCGGAGCTATCCGAGGACGAGTGGCACACCCCCGTCCTGCGCGACCTCGACATCCAAGGCTTGGTGGGCCACCTGATCGGCGTCGAGCGCCAACTCCACTCCGCCCTCGGCATCGGACCCGACATGGTGACCGACGCCGACCACGTGGAGTCCACGCAGGCCGACGCCCTCGCCCAGGCGGGACGGACGACATCTGACACCCACGCCGAGTGGCTCGATTTGTCGGCAGTGACCGTCGCCCACACGTCGGTCTTGGACCGCGATGGCCTCGAACGCCTGATTACCATGCACCACTTCACGACCACGGTGGAGCGCATGCTGGTGATCCGGTCCTTCGAGAGCTGGACCCACGAGGAGGATATCCGCCGGGCAACCGGCCGCCCTTTGGCCGCTCCCGATTCCGCTCGCCTGCGACTGATGACCGAGATCGCGGTCTCGGCACTGCCCGCGGGTCTGGCGATGATCGACCGGCCCAAGCCGAATCGCACCGCTCGGATCGTGTTGACGGGCCCGGGGGGCGGAACCTGGCAGGCCTCACTGGATCGAGGGATCCCGGGGGAGACCGACGTTCGGATCATCGCGGACGCCGTTTCGTTCTGCCGGATGGTCGCCAACCGGATGGCGCCGGACGACATTGATGCCGTCGTCACTGGCGACGAGGCTCTGGCCGCCGATGTGCTGGCGGGAGCCCAGGCCCTCGCCCTCGACTAGGACCACCCGACCGGGTCGTCAGGACTGGTCTGAGAACACCCGAACACAGTCCGACCCATGCGCCACGGCGCCGGGATCGTCGGACCGGGCCGGCCGGTGCAGCACCGCCTTGGTCGGCTGGACCGAGACGGCGTTGTCGCCATCGCCGGTTCCCGAAGCTTCGGTAACGGTCGCGTCGACGATCAGGCTGTAGCCTCCCGGCTCCGTCGGCGGCCACAGCAGGCTGACCAGGGGCCGAGCCACGGCGTTGGCAACCGTGCTGTTGCCTGGGTGGACCACCAACCGACCGGGCTCGGACCAGTCGACGCCAAGCTGCACGCTGTGCGGGCGACCGTCTGATCCGACCGTCAGGAAAAAAGCCACCGAGCCATGACGGTCGATCTCTTCGCGCAGGCTCGCCAGATCCACTGACACGCTCATGTTTGCGAGCGTACCCCGGGCGGCGTTCGAGCTCGCCTCGGTGCGGATTGGCCCCCCCGCCGTCGCGTCGGCGCGACCGGCGGGGCCTTTTCCCAGACCGCCGTTCGGAATGACTCGCGACGGCATCGCGTTGTCCCATCCATGATGCAAGCCATTTGGAACGGCGCCACGATCGCCGAGAGTGACAGAACTGTTCAGGTCGAGGGCAACCACTATTTTCCCTTCGGTGACGTCGCGGAGGGGTACCTCCACGAGAGCGAGACCCACACGGTCTGCTCCTGGAAGGGCACGGCCAGCTACTTCGACGTGGTGGTCGACGGCCGGACCAACCCCGACGCCGCCTGGTACTACCCAGAGCCCATGGTAGGTGCCGAGCGCGTCGCCGGACGGGTGGCGTTCTGGCGGGGCGTTCAGATCGAGGCGACGGCGGGGACAGCGGCGTAGCGATCTAGGCTGAAGCATGACCTCCGCGATCGATACTGCCTCCCCGCGCCGGCGCCGACCCATCGCCGTGGGCGAGAGCCTGCCGGCGATGTCGCTTCCCCGGAAAGGGGCACCGGGGATGGTTTCGTGGAGCCAAGGCCCAATGGCGTCGGTTGTGTTCGTGCCCCATCAGGACTGCTGCCAGGGCTGCGCCGACTACGTTGCCCTGCTCGCCACCGCGGCCGATGGTCTCCGGGATTGGGCCACCCGGCCCATGGTCATCGCGGGAGCGCGCGACACGGCGGGGCTCGGCGGGGCCGGCGAGTTGCCGGGCGTCGTGATGCTGGTCGACGAGGCCGGCGCGGTCCGAGCTCGACTCGGGGTCGACGAGGATCAAGCCCTCGTCGTTCAGGCCGACCGTTGGGGCGCGGTCTATGCCGTCGAATCGGTCAAAGTGACAGCCGATCACCAGGCAGTTCTTCCCACGGCCGAGAACCTGGTCGCGCTGGCGAAATTCGTCGACATTCAATGTCCCGAATGCGGCATTCCGAGCAAGGAATGGTTGGGGTCGAGCGCGTTTCCGCTCGGGTAAACACGCAGGAAAGTCGGCCTTTTACGGGCGCTGGGGCCGAAGAGCGCTCATCTGGGGGTATGGTTGCGCTCGTAATCCGCCGCGAGAGGAGAGCCATCGACCCACATCGCTGAGCGTTCTGTGCACATAGCACGGCTTCGCTCGCTCGAGACACCACCAGAGCACGACGCCCGAATGGGCGCACGACCCGAGGAGTCGACATGCGAGGACGAGCACGGCTTGTCTTTTCTGCAGTCACCGTGGGCGGCCTCTGTGCCGCCTTCGTCGCGCCAAGCGCTAGTTTGGCCGCGGTATCTGTCACACATATGGGCCCGAGCAAGTCGCGGACCCCAATTCGAGCAATCCGTTCGACCCGTTTCCTTCCAAAAGGGCGGTCGGCATTTCCGCTCCCCGAGCGCTTGCCGGGAATGCTTCCGCAGGTAGCCCTGATTGATTTCGTGGCGCCGGCAGCTATTGTTTCTCCCCCTGCGGCACCGCCACCGGTTGTACCGGCAGCGGTGGTACCGGTAGCGGCGGTCGCTATTGCGACTCCGGTTGCGGCCCCTATTTCGGTCCGACCGGCGGCAGTGGCCCCAGTCCGCCCGCGCACATCGCCGGCCATTGGAGCCAATACCAGCTCGCCGGGAGGTGTTTGGGCCTGTATCCGGCAAAAGGAATCGGGCGGCAATTACGCTACGAATACCGGCAATGGCTATTACGGTGCCTACCAGTTTTCCGAGAGGACCTGGTTGGGAATCGGAGGCAGCGGTTACCCCAATCAGGCTGCACCGGCGGTGCAGGACGCAATGGCCCAACGGCTGCAGCAGCGCTCGGGATGGGGGCAGTGGTCCACCCACTCCCTGTGCGGGGTGTAGCGCTCGGCGACGCTCGCGGGTGGTAGCGACCACGCTCTCGGGCAACGGCGGGCAGGCGGGACGGGTTGGTGCAGCCCTTGTTTTGGGGTGCCGGCCCGTCCCGTCGCCGCGTTCGGCGATCGAGTGGGATCAGGGCCCGCCGCACAGACCTCGAGCGGATCGGCTATCGGCGATGGACGGCCCGCCCGCCCTGAGCCGAGGAACTCAGGCCGTCACGCGTTCGCGCCGGCGCCGGGCGAGCCACGCCCGGCGGATCCGGTCACGCTCCTCTTCCGACGTACCGCCCCAGATGCCGGCTTCCTGGTTGGTCTCGATCGCGAATCGAAGACAGGCCTCGCGCACCGGGCACGTCCGGCAGACGGCCTTGGCGGCCTCGATATGTTCAACAGCATCGCCGGTGCGACCGATGGGAAAGAACAGGTCGGCGCTGACCGACTGGCATGCGGCTCGATCCCGCCATGGGTTGCCATCGGCGTCCGCGGCCAGTACCGACATCATGTCCAACGCGAAGCGCTTGTCGATCGCCGCCCGGCCGCTGGTGACGCGTTGCGGCGCGCTCGGTGCCTTCGAATCGTGTCGACTCACTACGACGCCGCCGTTCCGATCGATCCGGACGGCTCGCTCTGGAGCCGTCGTCCGGCGACGCCGCTCACGGGAGAATCCAACTTCCGCCACATCCCGATCCCCAATGTTCTCCCTTTTCGCGTGTCCGGGTGACACTGCCGGGGTCTGGGGCAGTAACGAGGTTCGTCCAAAATTTGGATCTGGCCCACGTACCGGGCCGCACGTCCAGCTACTTCAAAGCGCTTCTATGCTACGAGAATCGTCTACCGGACGACAGAGAAATGCCTCCTGCCGCAGAGGATTCAACATCGTAGCAACACTTTGGCTGCGGTTCGCGCGGGTGCTCGGCACCCGAGGCTGCCGACTTTGGTCGGCGACTCCGGTGGGTACGGACTAGGCGATCTTTCCGGGATGCGTCGCCCGACGGAGGTTGGATCCAGCCGGGTGGCAGTTTCGACTGGCGATGCGGGCCGACGACACGTCAGCGGGTTCGATCGTCGGTGCTGGTTGTGTGGGAGGCCCCCACTCGACGACGTACTCCTCGCCGTAGCCCCCAGTCATCGATACCCCCAACCCGAACCCCAACCCGTCAGCCTCGCCAGCCTCGCCAAGGGAGTGCCGAGGCTGCTCCACCGAAGCCACCGAAAATAGGTGCCGTAGCTGTTCAGTCCCGCCGGAACGCCGCTTCGGTCGCATAGCCGCCTTCTCCACGATTGCTCGATCGCGGGGGGAAGCGCCGGGGCGAGGCGCGTCCGACCCATTCGGCTGACTGTGTAACCGGTGACTCTCTACAAGCCTGTGGTCCACGGTACTACCGGATATTGGTCCTCACAAGCCTGGGCCCAGCGCACTCGTGGCCTGCCGAAGCACCCTCATTATTGTCGGCCATCGCTCAATTCTGGTTTCTGTGGCCAGGAATCCATCCGTGTGAGGTAATGCGGGTTATCCAGGATCTACGGGGGCTACGCTTTCCCCGGTCACCCGAGCGCCCCGCCGTCGGCGGTTGCAGTGGGGCGAATCCTCCTTGACGGTGATCATCGCCGGAACCGAGGAGTGTCCACGGCGGCGGCATTGAGGTAGGTCGCTGACGACGGCCTGACGTCCAACTGGTGCCAGGCGACGTCGCCCGCCATCACCACGATCGCTGTCCAGGCGCTTCGCTTTCAGCGCTGCGCCCCATGCGGTGGAGGCGCCGACGCAGATGCACGAGTAGACAGCCGACTGGCCGGCGCGAGGAACGGCCCCAATGGTCTCGTCCCGCCCGTTCACGCCCCAGAAGAAGCCGCGACACGGTCGCCTGTCTGCGTCGCCAGAGCACGACGCGCTCGACGGCCGGATCGGATAGCGCTCATTTTCTGGTACCAATTGGGCCCAGTCTCTACACCCATCGGTTTTCCGCACGGACCGGCACGGATTCAGAAACCAGCAGCTCAGCGCGAAGAATCTCTGGCAGCGCGATGCAGTCGCCCTGAAGAATGGGAACCCGTTGCTATTCATGCGAAGGCGAACCTGGTGCCAGAGATAATCGAGCTGGAAACTTGTACAACGGCGTTTGCGTGTGCACGCACTAGTAACAACGCTGGAAGGGGGGTGTAGACTTCACGCTCTTGGACCAGAGATTGGGACTTCTTGGAGGTTTCGTCCTCTCGGTCGGGGATCATGCCCTTCTCGGTATCTCCGCCAACTCGCAGCGACTACTCGCCTTCCTCGCCGTGCGCGACCGGTTGCTCACGCGTAACCAGGTGGCGGGAACACTCTGGCCCGAGTCGTCGGATGCGCACGCCGGTGCCAGCCTTCGATCAGCGGTGTCGCGTCTCGATGGTCCGGCCCGCCGAGCGCTGAAGGTGACCGCGCACGACCTCAGCCTCGACGAGGGCGTCGTGGTGGACGTCCATTACTCCCAGGCTTTGGCTCGTCGGCTAATCGACCGGGACGCCCCCCTCGTTGACGGGGACATCGCCACACCCGCCGTTTCGGCTCTCTCTGATGATCTGCTGCCGGGCTGGTATGAAGACTGGGCCGTGATTGCGGCCGAGGACTGGCGTCAACTCCGCATGCATGCCCTCGAAGCCGTGGCCGCCCGGCTGACGGCCGCCGATCGCTTCGCGGAGGCAGCTGAAGCTGCCCTGGCGGCAGTACGGGCCGAACCCCTACGCGAGACTGCTCGGGCGGCGCTCATCCGGGTGCACATGGCCGAGGGAAACCGACCTGACGCCATGGGGGAGTTCGAGCGTTACCGCGTCCTGTTGCGGGCCGAGCTCGGCATCGAGCCGACCTCTCGACTGCGGGATCTGCTGTCCGATCTCCCACCGCGGTAACGGTCTGGTCACGGAGGCAGGTTTACGGTGGCGTTGGGGATATCGCCCCAGCCCTGAGTTCACCCCTCGATCGGCCCAAGACTTGAGCGACGCAATGAGACACCACCAACAACGTGCCGGCCCAGTCGGCGGAATCAACAGCACCGGACTCTTGATCATCCGAGCCTGGACCGAAGCGGGATCCTCCGAGCCCCTCCGAGTGGAGGTGCGTATCGTCGACGACGTGTCGGCGGGCTTCGAGCGCAGCGTGACGCTGGCCCGAACCAACCAGGTCTGTGCGACGGTGAAGGAATGGCTGGACGACATCGTTGGTCAGGAATCCTCCTGATGACCTCCGTCATTCGCGAGGCACTCACGGACGGCGCCGTGCGGAGGATGCTCGAGAAGCTCGAGCGACAGCTGCTTCCGGGCTTCGGACCGAGGAGTTGCTTGGTTTGCGGTGTTGCGACGTGGACTCCCTCCGGGGGTTGGTGCGCGTCCGACAGGAGGCCCAGATCGGTGCGGTACAGCGGTCCAAGACTGCCCCGGTTCGTGCCCTCGACACCGCCAAACGAGCCGGTAACGAAACGGTGCGTGGATTTCTCTGGGATCGGACGCCGCTCCGGCGCCGCTCGGGACTCCCGAATGCCCCGTTGACCAGGACTGTGGTCTTGAGGCGGCGAGCGGAATCGGACCGCGGTACAACTTTGCAGGCTCGTTGCTTACCCAGAGAACTACCTGGTCAGGGGTATATATCAGCCGCCGGGGAGCGGGAAGGGAGCAGTCGGAGAGCGACCGGGCGGTCAAGAAAGGTCCGCGGCGGTCACGGCCGGCGGAAGATCTCGTGTGTCCCAACCCGCCGCCAGACGACGTGGGCGTCGCCGGGCTTGATTTCGTCGCCGTACCCGAATGTGGCCACGCCGTCGGGAGCCCAGGTCATCTCGAAGACTCCAGATGCGCCTTGGACGCTTTTGACCCGCAGGCTCTTCCGGAACTGACCGCCGGCCCGAAGGTCCTCGACGAACTGCGCGACTGCCGCCAGGAAGGCGGCCTGCTGTGCAGAGCTGAGGCGAACGAAGTCAGCCCGGAGGCGCGGGAGCCAATGGAAGGTGGCCAAACCTAACGGCGCGAGCGCCGGCGAGCCGGTTTCGCCAAGCCCTGAAGGGCCTCCAGGAACTCCTCCCCGGAGTGAAAGGTTTCATCCTCACCGGCGGCGAGCTGAGTGTCCGCTTGTCGCTCCCCTTCCCGCCACTCAGGCGTCCAGTACCACGCCTGCGACGCGTCGATGACCTTCTGCGGACGAAGCAAGATGCCCTCGTCGGTCAGCTGGGCCTCGAGCAGATCGCCCTCCTCGAGATGTGCCGCCTTTCGGATCTCCTCGGGCAGCGTCAGCTGTCCTTTCGCTCGCAGCGTCGTCCGGGCCATACAACCAGCATATGACGTATGGACTTTCCGCCAGTCAGATTCTCCTACGGGTCGTCGACCACCAAAGCAGGTGTGACCACCACCGTTGATCGAGGTTCTCAGGTTGGACATGCAAGCGCTTCGTCCAGCTTCCGGGCACCGCGTCCACCAACCGGGAGTTCTGCCATGAGGCGGGTCAGGGGCGCGAAATTCGAATGCGGCGGCCAGCGACCTCCCGACCTCGGCGCTATCAGCGGTAGAACCAGGCCTCGAACCTTGCTATCCCGGTGACGCGCGCACGGCTGCGAGATGTCGCCGGGAACCACGCCAACTCGCGGCCGGCACCGTCTGGGGCGCGCGCCGAGCGGCAACGCACGCCGCGCAGGCCCGAGGCGTGCGCTTGCACCCCGATCGGCTGGCACACCTCGTGGCCAACCAGTTGGCCGGCAGCATCGAGCGGGTAACTGCCCGGAAGGCCGACGGCCGCCACTCCCGCTGGGGTGTGGACATCGGCGACACGCTGGGCGCGAGGAAGACGAGCCGACACCAGGCACGGCCCGGTGTCGTCACGCAGGTCCTCGGGCTCATACGGCCACCCCGCGATATACCGCCTGAGGTTCAGTCTGGCGGTGACCACGTCCTCGTTCAGGTAAAGCACCGGGAAGCTGTTAGGGGGATTCCAGCGTTGCCCGCTCGCCCGGGCGAATGTCGGGTCCAGCGGATCGACCCAGCTCGGATCAGCGATTCGCAGCCACGTGTGGCCGTCCGGCAACAATTCTGTCCTCAATGGCGCAGCCCTAACGAAGGGTTCGTTCAAGCTTGCGCGGCGGAGAAATCAAACATGGCCCGGCACGCCTCGAGCACCCCGCCGCTGTCACCGGTCGCGACAAGGTCGAGCAGGGACCGATCCCCGAGGTGTCCGGCATTGCGGCGCACCGCGGCGGGGACGCGGTCGGGCTTCAGGTACCGCACCAGGAGATCGGTGGCTGCGGCCAGATTCGCAACCGTCTCGATCCGCTCGGACGGGACCCCCTTCACAAGCCATTTCGACACTGCCTGACGTGACACCCCGAACAGGCGCGACGCCTCCGAAGCCGACACGCGCCAAACCCCCAGGACCCACCGCAACTGATCCACGAGCGCCTCAGCTCCAAGCTCATCGGTGAATGCGGCGAGCCAGCCGGGCCGACCCCGGCTGGCTTCGATCAGTTCGTTCGCAACCTTCCGGGGGTCTTCCTCTACAGCCCACGACGTCGACACCGTTGCCTCCAGTCATGCAACCATATGTCAAGTGCAACCATATGTCAACCACCGGGAGGATAGTCACACCCGGGACCCGATGGCCGAGTCAAGCGACTGGCGTTGTGCACGATTGTGGCATGATTGTGGCATGATTGTGGCATGCCGAGAGTACGGTTGAGCACAACGGTCGACGAGTCCCTCCTGGCACGAGCACGCCGGCTACGCGCCGGCGTCTCCGACGCGGTGTTGCTCGACGAGGCCCTGAACGCCCTCGTCGCCCGCAATCGAGCCGCCGAGATCGACGCCGCGTATGACGCATACGATCAGCACCCGCTCGACGAGCCCGACGAATGGGGCGATCTCGCCTCCTTCCGGAACGCGGCCGGCGCGTCGTGAGGGCGACGCCCCTGCGAGGGGAGGTGTGGTGGTGCGAAGTTCCCGAGATCGGCCGCCGTCCCGTCGTCATTTTGTCCCGAGACGCCGCAATACCCCGCTTCCGCCGTGCCCTCGTCGCGCCCTGTACCACCACTATCCGGGGTCTCGCCAGCGAGGTCGTCCTTGAACCCGAAGAAGATCCGATCGTTCGACGAACCGCCGTCAACCTCGACTCGGTCGAGAGCGTGTCGATCGCGGTCCTTGTCGAGCGGCTCGGAAGGTTGAGCGACCACAGGATGCGTGAGGTGTGCGCAGCGCTTGAGGTCGCCGTCGACTGCGTCGTTTGAGTGCGGACTGCCCCTCGGTACAGCCGGTCGTGCCGGTCGCCATGGCGGCGCGCCAGCTGTGGCCATCCTCGGGCGGCGGCTACGACGTGGTCGAGTTCGGTGACCGCGGCTCGGGCCGCCATGACGGCGTCGACACCGGCTCGGCACCTCGCCGCGGGCCACGCGCCTCGTTCTGCCGCTTCTGGGCCAAGCACGAGCTTCTACGATCGGCCAATGAGCCTCGAGTGGGAGCAGACGATCGTCGACGCGCGCGACCCGCGTGCCCTCGGACTCTGGTGGCGAGACGCCCTCGGCTGGGTTGTCGTGAACGACGAGCCCGACGAGCTCGAGATCAGACCCACCGCGGATCGGCTTCCGGGACTCCTCTTCGTGTCGCGCTCTGAGCCGAAGACGACGAAGAATCGCCTGCACCTTGACTTCCGACCGGACAACCGAGACGCCGAGGTCGAGCGACTTCTCGCGCTGGGAGCCATTCGAGCAGACGTAGGACAAGG
>JAUTXM010000123.1 GCA_030838025.1 Acidimicrobiaceae bacterium | reverse complement strand
CGACCACATCGCCAACCGGTGCCAAGCCGCCCGCTACCACGCCGGGATCGTCCGCCACGGACCGCCGCCCCCGGGCGGCCCGCCGACAGGCAACCGGCCCTCCCCGGGCGGCCCGCCAATAGGCAATCCGTTCTCCCCGGATGGCTCGCCCCCCATCGCTGACCGACACCCGGGCGCGGCAGGCGTCGGGCTACCGTGACGCCGCCGTGGCCCGCCCGACCGAGAAGCCCGAGAAGCCGGAAATGCCCGAGAAGCCCGACATCCCCGCGATGGACCCCGCGATTGCCGTCGTCATCCCCACGTTCAACCGCCCCGGCCGTTGCGCCGAGGCGCTGGCCGCCTTGGCCTGCCAGACCCTTCCTCCCGCCGCCTTCGAGGTGGTGGTGGTCGACGACTGCTCCACCGAGGACACGATCGGTGCCCTTGCGCCCCTCGAAGCCACCCTGCCCTACCGGCTCCAGCTCCTGCGGACCACGTCCAACAGGGGCCCGGGCCACGCCCGAAACGTGGGCTGGCGGGCTACCACCGCCCCCTTCGTCGCCTTCACCGACGACGACTGCCTCCCGGAGCCGGGCTGGCTGGAAGCGGCCCTGAAACACCTCCAGGCCCATCCCGACGTCGGCGTGGCCCAGGGCCAGACCCGCGCCCCCGACGGCGTCGACGTCCGCCAACTCCAGGGTTGGTATGTGTGGCGCGTCGTCCCCGAGGCGACCCCGTACTTCGACGCCTGCAACGTCTTCTACCGCCGCCAGGCGCTCGAGCGCACCGGCGGCTTCGACGACGAGATCGGATGGTGGCCCAGTTTCGGCTGGCCCGGCGCGACCCCTGTCGCCTGGGGCGAGGACACCGCGGCGGCCTGGGCGGTGGTCGACGACGGGTGGGCCCGCGGCTTCGTCGCCGACGCCGTCGTCGTCCACGAGGTCGAGCAACGGGGCCTGCGCTGGCACGTGAAGTACGGCTACCTCGACCGGGTGATCGTCGCCCTGGCCGTGGCCCACCCGGGATACCGCCGCGAGGCGTTCTGGCGCCCGTGGGCCTACCGGCGGGAGGATGCCGCCTTCGTCCTCGCCGTGGCCGGACTCCTGGGGGCGATTCGCTGGCGCCCCGCCGCCGTGGCCGTGGCCCCCTACCTCTGGTTGCGGCGCCCCTCGATCCGCAAGCCCAACTTCGTGCCCACCTGCCTCGGCTACGTCGCGGTCGACGTCGCCCGGGCAGCGGGGCGCCTGAGCGCCGCCGTCAAGTACCGGACGTTCGTCCTCTAAGCGCACGCGCCGCGTGGCGGCCCGACGCCACGCACGCCGGGATGCCCGAGCCCCGCAGGCCGGCCCCCGCCAGGGCCACGCCCGGAAGGTCGCGGCGCAGCGCCGCCTCGATCCGTTCCACCCTCGCTCGGTGGCCGACTTCGTATTGGGGAAAAGCCTCCCGCCACCGGTTCACCCGCCAGTGGGAGGGACTGGCCGGAGTGCCCAGCGCCCCGGCCACGTCGCGCTGGAGCTGGTCAACCAGGTCATCGTCGGACAGCTCGAGGGCCCGCTCGTCGCCTGCCCGCCCCGCCGACACGCGCAGCACCATGGTGTCGTGGTCCGACCAGTGGGGCCACTTGGCCGAACCGAACGAACACGCCGTCATCAACCGGGCCTCGCCTCGTGCCACGAGGAACCCGCTGGTCTCCTCGGGCACCGCGAGGTCCGATCGCCGGTAGGCGAGGGTGGCCAGCACGACCGAAGCCGACCGGATGCTCCGCAGCTCGTCGGACGCGCCCGGCGCACCGTGGAGGACCAGGTCCGTAGCCACCCCGGCCGGGGTGGCGACCACCGCGCCGTCAAAGGCCCCGAAGGGCTCGACGACCACCCGGCCGCCCTTTTCCCCGACGATCCCGGAAGCGGCCAGGGCCTCGAAGCGCACGCCGCGCTCGCCGAGTGCCTCGACCAACCGGTCGACCAGGCGCCCCATCCCGGCGCGGGGGGCGAGGAAGAGCGGCCCGTCGGGGGGCGGCGGCAGGGCCCGCAGCCCGAGGAGGAGGCTGCGGTGGCTGCGGGCGGCCCGGGCCAGCTGGGGGGCGGTCGATTCCGCCGACAGGCGTTCGGTGCCGCCGGCGTGGATGCCGCCCACCAGTGGATCGACGAGGCGTTCCGCCACCTGGGCGCCGAAACGCGTGCCCACCACCCGGGCCACGCTGGGGTCCTCGGGCCACGTCGTGGTGGGCAGGACCAGGTCGAGGGCGGCGCGCAGCATCCCGGCCGGGCTCAGGATCCGCGAGGCGAGGAGGGGGCGGAGACGGGCCGGAGCGCCCAGCACCAGCCCCTCGGGCAGGGGACGCAGGCGGCCGCCGACCAGGATCAGGGCCCGGCGGGCGGCGGGGGCCACCAGTTCCTCGTCGAGTCCCAACTCCATCGCCAACGCGATGCCTTCGGGTACCCGGGCGATGAAGGCGTCGGCGCCTGTGTCGACCCGGTGGCCCAGGAAGGGCTCGGTCTGGATGCGGCCGCCGAGGGGGCCGGGGTCGAAGACGGTCACTTCGGCCGGATCCGGTCGCGAGGTCAGTTCCCAGGCCGCGGCCAGGCCGGCGATGCCGCCCCCGACGACCGCAACCCTCAAGCGGGTGGGGCGCCCGGCGCCGGCGCGGCGTGGACCAGGTCGACCAGCCGGGCCAGGATGTCGGGGTCGGTGGCAGGCAGGACCCCGTGGCCCAGGTTGAAGATGTGGCCCGATCCGGGACCGGCCTGGGCCAGCACCTCGCGCGCGGCGCCCTCGACGACGTCCCAGGGGGCCAGGCAGAGGACCGGGTCCAGGTTGCCCTGGATGGCCCGGCCGGGGCCGATGCGTTGGCGGGCCTGGTCCAGTGGCACCCGCCAGTCGACGCCGACCACGTCGGCACCGGCGGCGGCCATGAGGGGGAGGAGCTCGCCCGTGCCCACCCCGAAATGGATGCGGGGCACATCCAGGTCAGCCAGGCCGGCCAGGACCTTGGTCGTGGCGGGCAGCACGTGACGGCGGTAGTCGGCAGGCGACAACATGCCCGCCCAGCTGTCG
>JAUTXM010000368.1 GCA_030838025.1 Acidimicrobiaceae bacterium | reverse complement strand
CACAGTGGTCAACGCTCCTCGGCCTACCCTTCCGTATCGTGGACGGTAGCTCGCTGGACCTGAGCAACGGTGGATGCAACGTGGCCCGCGAACTCGTCTGCCTGGATTCGCCTAGAACCTAGCCGCTCGGACCCGAGGGCGCCAATGGGGAGAATGGGAAATTTCCCCCTCCCCAACCTCGTCCCCCGCTAATCGCCGAGCGGCCCCTTCTCCAACACGGCGTCGATGGCGGCCAGTTCGGCGTCGCTGGCCAGTCCCCCACCGTCGACCGAGGAGTTGACGAGTGGCGCTCCGAGCGGCCCGTCGCCCCGCCGCCACATCCCCGACTTGCCACCCATCTTCTCCCACAGCGCCAGCTCCCCGATCACCATGGAGCGGTCGCTCGACTTGCACATGTCGTAAATCGTCAGGCCCGCGACCGCACACGCCGTCAACGCCTCCATCTCGACACCGGTGCGGTCCACGGTCTCGACGCTGGACTCCACCTCCACGTTGTCGTCACCGATCGTGAAGTTGATGTTGACCGATCCGACCAGCAGGGGGTGGCACAGCGGGATGAGATCAGAGGTGCGCTTGGCCGCCTGAATCCCGGCGATGCGGGCCGCCCCGAGCACGTCGCCCTTGGCCATGGCATTGCTGGCGACCTTGGAGGTGGTCTCGGGCAGCATGAACACCTTGCAGCGGGCCACGGCCCGGCGGTGGGTCGATTCCTTGGGCGTTACGTCCACCATGCGAGCTCGACCCAGAGGGTCGAGGTGCGTCAGACCGCGGTCAGCCATGCGCCGAGTCTAGGACGTGCTCTGATGCCGCTCACCATGGGAAAAAGCGCCGCGATTGGCGCGGAACATCAGGCGCAGCGGGATTGCCAGCACAGGCGAACGCCCGGCCGGGGCAGCTCGTCGTCGCGCAACTCCGCGCACGGCACCAGCGACTCACCGCACACCGCAGTGACCCCCATGGTGAGGCGCAACACCATGCCCGTCGAGCTGTGGGCGAACACCGCCCGGAGTTCGGCCTGGCCCGACGACACGCATGCCAGAGCCCGCTCGCTGATCGGGGCGCACAGCCATGTCGACGCTTCGGTGTGGGCGAACAGGTACCGCCGGCCCTCTTCGTCGTGGGCCGAGAACACTTCGTCCGACATGAGGATCTCGTCGATTTCCCAACCCATCAACCAGCCGCGAAACAGCCACATCGGTGACGAACTCATAGCCGCCCACTCCCTACCCGTGCCGAGCTCCGTTGCTCGGCTCTCACCACAATTTTTCGGCAGGATGACGAAAAACCTTGACGTACGCACCACGTCTGTGGGTCATGTACGGCTCTCTGGGCGAGTTACAGCGCTGGACGACCATAAAACGCCCTGAGAGCCATAACTCGCCCACAGAAACCAGCGGGAGCCGCGGGAGCAGCTCCGTCAACCGCCGATCTGGCTCATCGAGCGGGCCGGCCGGATGAAGGTGACCTTGTTGATCGAATGTCCGGCCCATTTGCGGCCCACGTTGGCAACGATCGCCGCCGCCAGGTCCTCATCGCCGCCGCCGCCTCGGAGGAGGGGCCGCAGGTCGGTCTCGTCGACCGCGAACAGGCAATTGCGCAGTTGCCCCTCGGCGGTCAGCCGGATGCGGTCGCACGCCCCGCAGAACGGCGCACTGACACTGGCGATGACCCCGATCTCGCCTTCCCCGTCCCGGTATCGGTACCGTTGCGCCGGCTGGCTACCTCGTCCTTCGACTGCCACCAGCGGGTACACGGCGTCGATGGCGGCCACGATCTCGGCGCCCGGCACCACCCGATTGGCCGACCACTGATCGGAAGCGTCGAGGGGCATGAACTCGATGAAGCGCACCCGGACCCCGCGCTCGCGGCCGAAACGGGCGAAGTCCACGATCTCGTCGTCGTTGATCCCCCGCATGAGCACGCAGTTCAACTTCACCGGGTCGAACCCGGCCGCCACAGCAGCGTCGATCCCATCCAGCACCGACTCGAGAGCGTCGCGCTTGGTAATCGCCAAGAAGCGCTCCCGCTGCAGCGAGTCGCAGCTGATGTTGAGCCGCCTGAGCCCGGCGTCGTACAGATCCCGGGCCATGAGCCGCAGGCTGGCGCCGTTGGTGGTCATGGCCAGGTCCACCCCTCGGCCGTCCTCCCGGCGGTCCTCCCGGCCGTCCCCGACGCCATCCGCCCCCCCGCCGACGCGCAACGCCGCCAACTTGGCGACCAACGTGGGCAGATGGGCCCGGACGGTCGGCTCGCCGCCCGTCAGGCGGATGCTGTCGACACCGAAGCGCTCGACGCACACCCGGGCCACCCGCTCGATCTCCTCGAAGGTGAGGATGTCGGTGCGAGGCAGCCACACCATCCCTTCTTCGGGCATGCAGTACTGGCAGCGGAAGTTGCAGCGGTCGGTGACCGAGATCCGCAAGTCGCGAACCGTGCGCCCATAGGAGTCGATGAGTGCCTCACCCATGCCCACGAACCTACCCTCTCGCCACCACAACCCCACTCAGCCGAGGAGCATGAGGTCGACGTCGCCGCCCGGGGCGATCCCGACGCCGTCGGGCACCAGCGCCAAGGCGTTGGCCAGCGCCATGGCGCGCAAAAGGTGCGAGTCCTGGCCGCCCGACGAACGCATATGGAACCGTCCGTCCTCGCCCGGCGCCGCCACGACGCGGTTGAGGTGGAGTTTGCCGTCGGGACGGCGGGCGAAGCCCTCGTCGGCCACGCCCAACACCCGGGGCCGGTCGAGGGCGGCACCGGCGTAGCCCATCATCTGGCGCAGTCCCGGGCGGGCGAACAACTCGAAGCTCACCATGGACGACACCGGGTTGCCGGGTAACCCGAACACCGGCTTTCCCTCGACCACTCCGAATGCCAGCGGCTTGGCGGGGCGTATCCCCACCTGCATCCACTGCATCTCCCCCACCTCGTCCAGTACCTTCTTGACGTAGTCGAAGTCGCCCATGCTGACCCCGCCGCTCGAAATGAGGGCATCACAGGTCGCCACCGCACGCCCGATAGCGCCGCGGATCTCGTCCTCGTCGTCCCGGGCGGTACCCAGGTCAACGACGTCGAAACCCGACTGGCGGCACAGGCTGAGCAGCGTCAGGCGGTTGGTGTCCCGGATTTGCCCAGGCTGCAGCGGTACCGATCCTTCGACCAACTCATCACCAGTCGAAAGCAC
>JAUTXM010000337.1 GCA_030838025.1 Acidimicrobiaceae bacterium | reverse complement strand
GAGGTGGAGGCCGAGGGCACCCACGTCCCGGATCCCGCGTGGGTGCGGCCGGTACCGCCCGACGACATGTACGTCCCGCTGACTGAGCAGCTGGACAACGTGCGGCGGTGGAACTCGGAACGAGGGTGGGGCTTTGGTCGTGACGACTTCGACGGCATCGACGTGACCCCCACCCGCCATGATGACCCCTTTGTGGTTGACGTTCTCGCCGTGTATCTGCCCGGCGACGACGAGCTGGACGAGGTGCGCCGCACGTGCGATGAGCTCTGGGACGTGATCTCGTCCCAGCACCCCAACGCCTGGTGCTGGGACGAGAAAGCCTGGGATCTGTCGCTGGTGGGGCGCAAGCAGGTCCGGCTGCTGCACGGGATCGTCCACCAGCGGGGTATCCGTCGGGTCACCCTCGACCTCGCGGCCCACTGGCTGCCGCTCAAGCCGGTCCGCTCGATCGACATCCGCTCGCGGGAATCCGCGGCGGCCGAGGTGCTGGCGGCCGCGGCCCACTTCCCCCGCTGGGTCCGGGCGATGGACGGGATTACGGTCCCGTTCGCACTGCTGTCGGGTTACCAGGTCACGCTGGTGGAGCCTGAGTCCTGGCGCCGGCTGCCCTGTCTCAGCTGGAACGAATCCCGAGAGACGGTCAGCCTCACGGCCCACTGGGCGGACATCTATGCCCCACGCTGGTCATCGCCGGTGTGCCTGGCCGGAGCTAGCGTGCTGACGCTCGACCGGTCCGGATCCTTGACGTGGGCAGAAACCACTTCGGCGGACCCCCCGTCGGCCGAGGCGCCGGCTGCCATGGCGCCGGCCGAGGGGCCGGCTGCCGGCAACACGAACGCAACATGAGGAGTCCCACATGAGCAGATACACGGTGATCTATCGAGACGAGGGCACGTTCGTGGATCGCGACGCTCGCTGGTTCAAGGTCACCGTGCTCAAAGACCACGATTCTGTGGGTATCGCATTGGGCATCGTCGACGGTCCCGGCTGGGATCGCGAGCTCCCCGGCGGCGGCGACGGACCACCGATCCTCGCCAACGCCGCCGTCAGGCTCCTCGCCATAAAGATCCAAGAGGCCATCGAGGCGGGCAACTTCCGCGAGAAGTGGGAGGAACATGCGGCGGAGTTCGCGCTGGACGCACGCGACGCACGCCATCTCGTGAATACCGGTGTGGCCGAACCTCGCGTCTACGCACCCGACAGCGCGGTGGCGTTCCTCACGCACTGACGGCTACTCCGGGTAGTCGGCTACCTCTGGCTCGGGCGCCGCGAAGCGCCACACCTGGTTGCGGAGCTTGGTATCGGCCTTGGTCAGGTCATCGGCCACGAACCGGCCCATGATTGCGTCCATGACGTCTCGGTCGACTCGGGGTTTCATGTTGAAGAACCGCTCTTCGAAGATGAAGGTCCGATCGACACCGAGGCTGCACAGCGCCAACTCCATCTCCTCGACCATGGCACCGTTGCCGCTGAGGTAGTAACGCTTTCCCCCCAATCGCTCGAGGAGCGGGGGAACCGACTCGGTGACCCGGCCTTTGAGATGGGGCCAGTCGGGAGGCGGCTGGGAGAGGGAAATCTCGTAGGTGAAGTTCGCCAGGCCGTCCGCCAACTCGTTGAGCTCGTCCAGCAGGCAGATGTCGTCGGTGAGGCGCAGTCCCCAATAGAGACGGATCCGCCGCTCGTCGCCCTCCGACAGCAGGTGTCGGCACAACGAGTACAACGGGGCGACGCCGACCCCGGTCCCGACCAGCACCAGCTCGGTATCAGACGCCTTGGGCAGCATCGACTTGCCGCGGGGACCGCGAAACCGCATCGTGTAGCCCGGCGGCAGGGCGGTCATGTGTTTCGACAGCGGCCCGTTGTCGAGGACCCGGATCAAAAGCTCGAAGGTTCCATCCCCGCGGGGAGGCGAGAACATGCAGTATGAGCTTCGCCGTAGCCCCGCGCCGGGTACCTCTTCCTCCAATCCGATCCACTGCCCAGGGGAGAAGTCGAACGGCTGCTCGTCGGCCACCCGGAACGAGATCCGCACCGTGCCGGTGTCGGTCAGCCATTCCGTGGCCACGATGTCGGCGCGCCGGTCGTAGCGGGAGACCTTGCCCCAGGTGAGCTCGGAGTCCATCTCGCCCGGCCTGCCCCGCAAGTAGAACCGAGAGTATTTGGGTTGGTACTCGCCGCGTTCTTCAGCCATCGTCGCCGTCCTTCCTGAGCATCCACGCTACCCGTGCAATGTCAGACGCCCCTTGGATCGCTGGACCCGGCGGTGGCCGCTGAGTTCACAGGCCACTGCGTTCCCGCGGACAACACCGAGGACCCGCTCGACTTCGGCCGCGGTCGGTGGGTGGTGCTCGGCCTCGGTGGTTCGCAGCCACGCCCGAATCGCTCGCCGGGCGAGGACTTCTGGGGCGGCCGACATGGCACGGGCGTCGGTCGGGTCGAGCGCGGCCGCCAGTTGATCCAGCAGATTCGCCTCAGCGCCGAGAAGCTGGGACTGGCGGACCAGGATCGGAACCGGATCCCTGGTCGCGATGTCCCCCAGCAGGGGAAGCAGCTCGTGGCGAACGCGGTTTCGGGTGAACCGAGTGTCGTGGTTGCTGGGGTCGTCGATGGGCGTGAGTCCGACGTCCGCGCAGAGTGCGCGCGTCTCGCGGCGGCGCAGCCCGAGTAGGGGCCTGCTCACCCGTCCAGTCGGGCGCATCGGGGCGAGCCCATCGAGCCCGGCGCCGCGCAGGAGGTTGACGAGGATGGTCTCGGCCAGGTCGTCGGCCGTGTGCCCGGTCAACACGCCTTCGGGTAGGGCGGCGTAGCGCTCGCTGCGAGCGCGGGCCTCCAGGTTGGGACCGGGCTCGACGGTCACCGTTCGCGCCTCGAACCCGGCGCCCAACTGGCCGGCCGCGTCCTTGACCATCAACGCCTCGTCGGCTGAGCCCACCCGCAGGCCATGGTCGACGTGGATGGCGGTCGGCCGCAGCCCGGCCGCCACGGCCAGGATCAGCAGGGCCAGCGAGTCAGCGCCGCCGGAAACGGCGCATGCCACGGGCGTCGGGGGAGGCGGGAACTCGCAGCGCGCGAGCAGCACGTGTGCGAGGGAGTCGGGCACCGACCCCTTTCTAGCGCCGCTGCGCCGCCGCGCCGCTGCGCCGCCGCGCTGCTGCACGGGCGCTGGGCCCTGCCGTTCGAGGACCCGGGTCGAGCCCGCCGGCGCCCGGCTTCCTAGCACTACATGACCGCCACGGCGCATGTTCTGCTAACAAAGCAACCGGAGGTGGCGGGTGAGCCGGCCCCAAAGGGCGGGCGTCAGCGGGCGGCGGCGGGGGCGGGACGGCGCGGGTCGCCCGACTGGACCCGGTCGACCCAACGGCTGGGCTCGCGGATCTCTGCCAGGTCAGGCAGCCACTCGGGACCCCGCCACACGTTGGCCAGGAACTCCTTGCCCATGTCGGCTTCGATCGTCTCGATGAACTGCTCGCCCTGCTCGTACTGGCGCATCTTGGCATCGAGGCCCACCAGGGTGCTGATCAGCTTCATCGGGCCTTTCTGCTCCCGCCGCTGGCGAAGCACGCGGCTGAACCGCTCAGCGCTCGGAATGCGGTCGGCCCCCGCCCGGTCCATGGTGACGTCGCCATGGCCTTCGAGCAGGCTCATCAGCCCGCCGATCTGCTGGATGGCTTCGTATTGCTCCGGGCCTGCGAGGAGCGTTATGAGACCGCCATCGTCAAGGGGGTTCTTTCCCGAGCGCACCGCTTCGGTGGCCCGGCGCAACGCTTCGATGAACCGGCGGGGGTCGGGTTCGACACCTGCGAGCGTCGACTCGATGAGCGACAGGAAGTAGGGCCGCATCCACTCGATCCCGGTGAACTGCATCCGGTGCGTGACTTCGTGCAGCGCCAGCCACAGCCGGAACTCGCGGGGCGGGAAGGCGAAGCGCTTCTCCAGGGCCAGGACGTTGGGACCTACGTAATAGACGATGTCTTGCTCTTCGGGCTTGTCGTCCTCGATCAGCAACTGGTCGTACTGGCCGAGCACCCGCGTGCTCATCCAGCCGAGCAACAACCCGACCTGGGTGCCGGCGACGCTGCGTCCGACCTTGGCCACCGGGATGGGCACGGGGCCGATGTTGGTCGGCTGGTCCATGGCGGCGGCCAGCTTGTCGGTCACGGGCCGCAGGAGCCGCTGGAACGAGGCGATGTTGGCGTGCACCCACCCGGCACGATCGGTCACCCGGGCCCGCGCCGGACCGGCCGACGATGTCAGACCGGTCTCTTTCTCGACCAACTCCTCGGCTTCGGCCGTGAGTTCGCAGAAGTCAGGTTCGAGGGTGCGGTACAGGTACGAATCTTCTAAAGGCTCATGCCCGGCAACTCGGACCGCGACTCGTTCGGCCAGATCCCAGGCAACCGGCTCCGTCACCGGGCTACTGCTTCGGGTACTTCAGGCTGACAACCTTGACCAGGTACGCCACACCTAGACCGAGGCACATCAGCACGGTAAGAGCGATGATGAAGAAGGAGATCCAATAGGTCCACACCTCTGCAGCGAAGATCTGCATGTCGACGATGGTAGTCACTCACGTACCCTTACTCGGCTTCACGCATGCCAGCGGCGGAAGCGGCCGGGGTCGCCAAAACGGCCCGCAGGCTCAGGCGATCTTGCGACCGCGAGTCCTCGGTACCGCCATGGGTTCGTGCTGGTAGCAGTATTTGCCGTTGTTGTAAATCGATAGGCGGGTTGTGCAGTTCGGCTCACGACACACACGGTTCTTTGCGAAAGACCGTGACGGCCGTTCGTTGCCGACGAGGGCGTGTCCCCCGAGAGATCGGTCGCTCATGTAGATCCTCAACGCTCCTTATGCCGGGCTCATTCCCACCTGTGTTCGCTGCCAGGTGGCATCCCGGATGCCTCCTTCAACGCCCGGTACACCCGCTCCCGAAGCGCGTCTGGGACCTGGTCCCGGCACTTGCGGGCAATGACCAGCTTCAGCTCCGCCTCGAAGTCGAACGCGTCCAGGCAGGGGCTGCATTCGTGCAGGTGGTGGGCGATCTCCTCGCGGCGCTGGATCGTCAGCTCACCATCGAGGAAGTGGTACAGGGTGTGGATCGCCTCCTGGCACTCCCACTTCCCGAACAAGGGACTGCCCCCGCCACAACCGGTCTGATGATCGTCCTGCTCATCCATGAGGTCTCAACCTTGGCTCTCCGGCACCGGCGCTACTAGGCCCCGTTGCATACCAAAGTCGAACAACGCCTTCTGGAGCGCCTTTCTTCCACGGTGCAGGCGGCTCATCACGGTTCCGATCGGAATGTCCAGAATGTCGGCGATCTCCTTGTACGAGAATCCTTCGACATCGGCCAGCAGGACGGCCATGCGGAACTGCTCGGGAAGCGACTCCACGGCGTCCTTGACGTCGGACTCGGTGAAGTGCTCCAAGACCTCCTCTTCGGCGCTGCGACCGGCCGCCACAGCCTCCAGCCCGCCCATCCGGCGATACAGGTAGAGATCCTCGACGTCATCGAGCTCGGTCTGCTCGGGTCGACGCTTGCGTGACCGGTACGAGTTGATGAAGGTGTTGGTCAGGATCTTGTAGAGCCACGCCTTCAGGTTGGTCCCCTCCTGAAAGGTGCCGAACGCCCGGTAGGCCTTCAGATAGGTCTCCTGAACCAAGTCCTCGGCGTCGGAAGGGTTGCGCGTCATGCGCAGCGCCGCGGTGTACAGCGAGCCCATGTGTTGCATGGCAAGCTCAGCGAAAGTCGCTTGATCAGCCATACACAAGACCTTACTGTCGAGTAGGCACGACGGATTCAGCTTTTACGGGCCGCGACCTCGTCGTATATGGCCACATGCTGGCGGGCCGACGCGGGCCACGTGAATCGATCCACGACCTGGTGACCGCCCTGGCGTAGCCGGGCTCGTAGCTGGCCATCGTTCATGAGTTGCTCCATGGCGCTTGCGAGGCCGGCCGCGTCCTCCACGGGCACCAGCAGCGAGTCCTCCCCGTGGGTCAGGTATTCCCGGAAGACGGGCATGTCGGTGGCGACAACGGGCAGGTCAGCGCTCATCGCTTCCAGGACGACGAGCCCCCAACCCTCCTTCAGCGACGGGAACGCCAAGGCATCGGCCGCCCGGTACCAGCCCGCGAGCTCGGCGTCACAGACCGTGCCGAGCATCACCACGTCGGTGCCAAGCCGGAGGTCCCACTCGGGAAGGCGGGCCAGGGCAGCATCGCGGTAGGCGGCGTAGTCCTGGAACGAGTGACCCCCGACCACGGCCAGGACCGGACTCGGCTCGACCCGCCCCTTCAGCAACCCCATCGCCTCCAGGAGATAGACGCTTCCCTTGCGAGGTTCGATGCCGCCCACCGCCAAGAACAGGAAACGGCCGGTGGCACCGGCCCGCTCCCGGAACATCGACTGTCGCTCGGGCGAGATCGGCGCGAAGCGAGACTGGTCGACGCCGTTGTGGACGACGGTGGAGTCGACGCCGTACTCACAGCGAAGCAGCCGGCGCCAGTGCTCGCTCACCACGAGCAGGCGTTCCGGTTCGAGGATCGCCTGCCGTTGGCAATCGATCAGCGATTGGGTCGTGAAGTCGTCCACATGATGGACGGTCCTGACGACCGCCACCTCGGCCCCTGCCTGACGCACCCGCATGGCGGCCCGAGCTGAAATGCAGTCCTGCGTGTGCAGGATGTCGAAATCCTCCGCCACCGACGCCAGGCCGTCGGCCAGCGCGTCCACCGACGAGAACACCCGCTCGTCGAGAGTGGACCGGGGCGCGGGGGCAGGAAAGAGTGTGTGCGGGACGGCGACGGGCCGGTAGAAACCGTTGTCGTTGGCAGCGTCGCCAAGCGCGATAACCGTGACGTCCTGGCCCAATCCGACCAGCGCTTCGGCGAGCGCCAGGGTATGCACCACGCCGCCGCGCGGTTTGGTCGAGTAGGTGACGAGCGCCACCCGGGGTGTCACTGCTGCGTCACGACGCCATTAGGGCAGCGCGCGCACGAGGTCGGGTTTGCGGACCGCAACTGCCGCCGCGGCCAGGGCGGCGCGAGCCGCAGTGGCGGGCACGATGCAGCCGGCGTGGCGCAGCTTGCGGCGCTGATCGTCCAACCCTTGGGGATCGCCTTCGGTGCCGAGTACGTAGGCCACGACCTGAGGTCCGGTGCCACCGGCCATGATCTCCTGGGCGACCGGCGCGAGGAGACCGGCCGGATCGGGGTGCGAGCCATAGCCCAGCACCACGTCGAGCAGGATCACCGCCACGCACGGCTCGTCACCCGCTTGGCGCATCAGCTCGATTCGGGCTTCGGGATCGATCATGGGGTGGGGGCGCCCCTTGGTGTACTCCTCCTCGCCGAGGTCGAGGCACGTGTGGGTACCGGATGGCGCGGGCAGGCCCCACCGCTTGTCGATAGGAGTGTTGGAGTAGACGGCGCCGACCAGCTCGTAGAGCAGGGAAAGCGCCTCGTAGCAAAGGGTGCCGCCCGAGAACAGCCCGCGGATCAGCGTCCGCTCGCCCGAAGTCGACAATCGCTGACATGCGGCGGTGACCGGCTTTTCCAAGCCCGTGGCCGGATCGGGGCTCTCGAGGCCGACCGAACGCAGGGCGGTCGCGACACCCTGCTCGAGCGTCGCGGCAGATCTCACCGTCCCAGCAGGCCCACCGTCCAGAGTCCCGGAGAATCCGATGAGCGCCGCGACCAGTGGTTTGTCGCCCGCCACCGAGGTGACTGCCCGGGCGACATCGGGAGCCGGCGGCTTCGACACCAACAAGATGGCGTCGGTGTCGGCGTCGGCCTGCAAGGCTTCGATGGCCGAGATGGCCATGCGACCCGCCACTGCTTCGGACAAGTCCCGACCGCCGAGGCCGATCACGTGGGACACGCCGGCACCCCACTGGTCCAAGAGGCTCATGGCCTCCTGGGCGCCGGTGCCCGCGGCCGCCACCACGCCCACCCGACCGCCACGCCTGGTAGCGCCACTGCCCGCACCGCCTCCACGCTCAGGGGCACCGCCACCCGCACCGCCGCCCGCACCGCCGCCACCGACCGAACCGTCACCGACCGCACCGCCTCCACCGCTGTCCTCCGGATCTCGACCACCCGCACCACCCGGAGTGCCTCCACCTCCCTCACCCTCCGCGCCGCCACCGTCGGGGGCGCGCCTGCCGAGCGGCTTGACGACGTTGGCAAATCCCAGCCCCGTCCCACCGAGCATGGCGGTACCTGCGCCGGGGCCCATGACCAGCAAACCCAACTCACGGGCCCGGTCCTTGAGTTCGATCTCCTCGTCGAGAGGGACGTTGTCGCTGAACAGCAGCACGTGCAACCCCGCCGTCAGGGCCTTGTGGGCCTCGATGGCCGCGTACGGCCCGGGGACAGAAACGATCGCCACATTGCCCCCACCATCCAAGTGGTCCTGCGCTTCGGCCAGGCTCCGCGCCGGCCGAGCCGTGTCCGCCGCGGTCGAGGCCGAACCGCCGAGCCACGACGCAGACCCCGACCCAGACCCCGACCCCGACCCGGTCGGTTTGAACAATGCCGCCTCGCCCGCCTCGATCGCCGCCGCCGCCATCTCGTCGGTGTCCGCCAGCACGGCGAGGAACAGGTCGTTTGCCCGGGCGCCCCGCAACCCCGGTCCTTCGATGCCCAAATCGCGCAACGTCTCGAGGTTGGCCGCCGTCGCCATAGCCGCCGACGCCCATTTCACACCCTCTGCCTGGGTCATGGCCCGGGTCCCGGAGAGCTGCACCACCGAGTCCAGGTAGGTGTCCTTGTGCAGCGTGACGGCCGAGCTCACCGGTGCGCTCCGACGGTTGGCCGGACCCGGACGATCCTGGTGCCGACCGTGCCCTCCAGCTGTGAGACCGTCCCTTCGAGGGACGCGTACACCAGCTCGGGGCTGGTGATGACCGCCACCTCGCCGCCGTAGCGCAGGAAGCGCACCGCGGCCCGCACCTTGGGTCCCATGCTGCCCTCGGGAAACTGGCCCTCGGCGAGGTACCGCTCCGCCTCGGCACGGGCCATTTCCTCGATCGGCCGCTGTTGCGGGGTGCCGTAGTCGAGGAGGACCGACTCGACGCCGGTGACCAGCACCAGCGCTTCGGCGGCCAGCGAGGTCGCCAGTT
>JAUTXM010000327.1 GCA_030838025.1 Acidimicrobiaceae bacterium | reverse complement strand
GTCCGGACCGAAGTCGAGAGCGGGGCGTCGTTGTCGCAGGCGCTGGCGCATCACCCCAAGGTGTTCTCCAAGCTGTATGTGGCCATGGTCCGCTCGGGCGAGACCGGCGGCGTGCTCGACGAGGTGCTGCTCCAGCTGTCCTCGACCATCGAGAAGCAGGTCGAGCTCCGCCACAAGATCCGCTCGGCCATGACCTACCCGGCCGTGGTCCTCGGCCTGGTGGTGGTCATCCTGACCGCCATGTTGGTGTTCATCGTCCCGTTGTTCAAGGGCTTCTACAAGAGCCTCAACGGCGAGCTGCCGCTCATGACCCGGATGCTCATCACCACCTCGAACTGGATGGTGAAGCTCTTCCCGCTGATCATCCTGGCCGTCATCATCGGGGTGGTCCTGTTCCGGCGTTGGATCGCCACCGACAGTGGCCGTTCGCGGTGGGACATCTTCAAGCTGCGGGTTCCGGTCTTCGGCGAGCTGGTCCACAAGACGGCCTTGGCCCGCTTCTCGCGTACCTTCGGCGTGCTGCTGCGCTCGGGCGTTCCGATCCTGGAAGCGCTGGAGATCACCAAGGAGACGGCGGGCAACACCGTCGTGTCCCGGGGCCTCGAGGATGTCCAGGCCGGCGTCAAGATGGGTGAGCCCATCGCCCGCCCCTTGGAGGCGCACAAGGTCTTTCCCCCCATGGTCACCCAGATGATCGCGGTGGGCGAGGAGAGCGGTGCGCTCGACACCTTGCTGGAGAAGATCGCCACGTTCTACGACCAAGAGGTCGAGGCGACGGTCAACGCTTTGACGTCGCTGCTCGAGCCGCTCATGATCGTCGTCCTGGGCGGCGCCGTCGGCACCATGGTCATCGCGCTGTACCTGCCGATGTTCAACGTGATCAAGCTGATCAAGTAGCGGGATTGCGGTTGCGTTGCCCGGCGCCGCCGGGCAACGGTAAGGCAGTGACGTGGGACGGCGACCGCTACCAGCGGAGATTCGACGAACTGGCTTCCCAAGGCCACGACGTCCACGGCGAGGCTGCCTTTGTGATGGCGATGAGACCGTCGGCGGTGCTCGATGCAGGGTGCGGGACCGGCCGGGTGGCCATCGAACTGGCCCATCGAGGGGTCGAGGTCGTCGGTGTCGACTTCGACCCCTCGATGCTGTCCACCGCCCGGCGATTGGCCCCCGACGTGCGCTGGGTCGATTCGGACCTGGCTCGGCTGGACCTCGGCCGCACCTTCGACGTGGTGTTGATGGCGGGCAACGTGCTGTTGTTCACGCCTCAGGGAACCCACGCTGCGGTCGTGGCCGGTTGCGCCCGCCACATCGGACCGGGTGGTGCGCTGGTGTCGGGTTTTCAGCTCGGGCGGGGCTACGACCTGGCCGACTACGACGAGCAGTGCCGTTCGGCCGGCCTCGGGCTCGAGCACCGATGGGCAACCTGGGATCGCGGGCCGTGGCCGGGCGACGGCGGCTATGCCGTGTCGGTTCACCGCTGGTCGCGCCCGGTGGAGGACCTTCCAGGCGTGGCGTGAACGGGAAGGCGCCTTCCTTCTGCCTTCTGCCTTGTGCCTTCTGCCGTGGCGCCTTCCTAGCGATACATGTCCGCCACCGGTCACCTACTGCTAAGAAAGGGCCGCCACGCCTGGGCGGATCAGGCAGCTACGACGACGGTCGAGAGCAGCTGGTCGGCGAAGGTTTGCCGCTTGGCGTCCCACAGGGGCCACAGGTAACCCAAGCCGAACAGGGCGGCATCGATTCCGTGTGCCAGCTGGCGCAACGCCGAGCGCCGGACCCCGATGGGAGTCAGGCCGGCATCGTCGACCACGAAGATCCCGACGTGGTGCTTGCCGACCGTCTGGCCGGTCCGGCCCTGGAGGTGGCAGACCTGCCATGCCGTGAAGACGACGGCCGCCACGAGCAGTACGATGCCTATCGTGGGGCTGAAGGCCAGAGCGGCCGCGGCCGGGACGAAGGCGGCCCCGTCGATCAGCGCCGCCATGGCTCGCTGTTGCCAGGTGGCGTAGGTCGTTCCGTTGGGCCGGTCCGGCCAAGGCCCGACGATGACCTCGGCGCCGGACAAGGCGTCGGGGATATCGAGCTCAAAGTCCTCGAAGTCCCACGCGTCGAGCGCCGAGGTGACCGATGACTCACCGTCGATCGGGAGGGGCTCCATGCAGTACGAGCACCATCCCGTGACTGCCAACACCGACGTCTCACACGCCGGGCAGCGCACCACTGAGGGCGCCCGCACGGCGGGGGTCAAGGTGGCTTCGCGGCTATTGGTGCCGTCAGACGCCGGGCCCACCGGACCCACCGACGCGACCGACGCCACCGACCCCGCCACGGCCGACGCGATCTGCGACCCCACAGTACCGACGGGCGGCGCGGGCGGCGCGGCCACGGCCGACGCGATCTGCGGTCCCGCAGTGCCGACGGGCGGCGCGGGCGACGGGGCGACGGGCGACGGGGCGACGGGCGACGGGGCCACGACCGACGCGACCCGCAGCCCTGCGGTGCCGACTGGCCGCGCGGGCGACGCCGGCGACGCGGCCTTGGCCACCTGGCCACCGGGCGACGAGGCGGAAGGGGCAGCCCGCAACGGCGATGGCGCCCGGGAGGCTGCTCCAAGGGCGACGTAGCAGTTGGGGCAACGCCGTGTGCCGGCGTTGACTTCGGTGCCACACGAGTGGCAGCGATCGTTCGCTTCCAATGTCACTCCCTTTTGCCTCGGAGTTCTATTCAGGTATTTCGACCGACCCCGCCGATAGCTGAAGTCCCGCGGGCGCCCGGTCAGGACGGGAACCGGTCGTCGTCGCCGGGCTCGGGCCGAAAGGCCCGCTCCTCGAGACCCTCCCAGTCGACCGGCGAGGTGTCGACGACCCACCTACCAGCGAAGCGGATCACGACGTAGTCGTCATCGTCGGCCGCCAGGACCAGGCCCAGGGCCTCAGGTTCGTCGGCGAGGAGAGACAGGAGGTTGGTCCGGTCGTCCCAGAGGGGATCGACACAGGCGTCGGCGATCAACTCGTCGATGTCGTCGAGGGGCCGAGCATTGAAGAGGTCTGCATACTCCTGGGCGACTCGCAGCAGTTCCTCCGGCCGGGTGACCGACGTGGGCTCGATCGGGGGCATGGGATCTCCTTGGAAGGTGGTTGGCACTGTCAACCTGACCTATGCCGCGTTGCCCGCGCCCGACGGGGGTCTCAGTCGCCGCGGCCCGGCTGGTCTGTGTAGGTCCAGTCGGGCTGCTTGAGGCGTTGGCGGGCATCGAAGATGGCATCGCCATCGACGATGTCGACGATCTTCGGGACCGCCAGATCGTGGCGGCCGGCGCACGGGCGACCCTCGAGATGATCGGCGAACTCCTCTGGGAAGGACCGGAGGAAGCTCGAGATCAGCGATCGCTCCTCGACTGGGAGGGCACAACGATTTCCGTCGGTTACCGTCCGGAGGCGCTCGCTGATCGTGAGGATGTCGCGGTCGTCGGCCCGCAACTCGAGCAGGCGCGCCAGGTAGGCCGTGATCTCGCCCGTGCCGAACTTGCACGCCGGACACTGACCGCACGACTCGACGTAGAGGAAGCGCGACAGTCCATAGGCGACGTCGACCATGCAGGCCGACTCGTCGTAGACGATGAGGCCGACCGAGCCCAGACCCGACCCGATCCTCGCCATGTCTTCGTAGGACAGACGTGTCGCCAACTCGTCGGATGTGACGACTGCGTTGGACACCCCCGAAAGCACCGCCTTCACCCGGTGGCCGGTCCTGGCGCCGCCGCCTACCTCCTCGAGGGCGGCGTCGAGCGGCATTCCCAGCTCGATCTCGGCGACGCCGGCGTGGACCACGTCGCCCACCACGGTGCAGATCACGTGTCCTGGGGAGTCAGCGGTTCCCATCGAGCGGTGCCACTCGGCGCCTCGGGTGAGAATCGGGGCGATGTTGGCGAGCGTCTCGACGTTGTTGACCAGCGTTGGGTTGGCCTCGGCCTGGCCCGCCGCGTCGGGGTCGATCCCCCCGAGCGACGCTTCTGGATCGGGCGGGGTCATTTCCCATCCCATTTGAGGCATCACGGCGAAGAGCCCCCGCTCCCATGGTTGCAGCAGTCGCGGGAGGGGTGCCTTGCCCTCGATCACCTCGAGCATGGCCTTCTCTTCTCCATAGAGGTACTCGTCGGGTCCTTCGACGATGGTGATCGTGAGCTCGCCCGTGAGGCCCGCCGCCTCCATCTCGGCGACCGCCTTCGTGACGTTCGCGACCTCCTGCTCGAACTTGGACTTGAGGCACAGAAATGCCTCACGGGCGCCAATCGTGAGCGCCGCCACCGCCATCCCCTCGATCACCTGGTAGGGGTTGTACCGCATGAGGGTGCGGTCCTTGAAGGTGCCGGGCTCGCCCTCGGCGGCATTGCAGACCACGTACTTGGTCGTCCCGGTGGCGTTGTAGAGGGAGTCCCATTTGCGGCCGGTGCGGAAGCCCGCACCACCGCGGCCTCGCAGGCCCGACAGCGAGACCTCCTGGATCGTTTGCTCCGGTCCTAGCTCCCGCGCCCGGGCCAAACCCAGGCCGCCTCCGAAGGCTCGATACTCGGTCACGGACCGAAGAGGGGACGACGGAAGCAGGAACGGCGCAAAAGGCACACGCCACGGTATCGACCTGATGACAAAAGTGCTCAAGTCAGGCGCTGAGCTGCCGTTAACAGAAGAGCGAG
>JAUTXM010000313.1 GCA_030838025.1 Acidimicrobiaceae bacterium | reverse complement strand
GAGGTGGCGCTGGTAGCGGTTGCGCTGGTCGGCGCTGAGCCGGCGGGGCGCCAAGAGCGCCTGGGGAGGAAGGACCAGGCCCCGGGCCGGGTTGCGGCGCAGCAATCCCTGGTCCTCGATCAGCCAGCGGGCGAAGCCGCTCGCTACCGCCTTAGCCCGGGCCCGGGAACTGAGGCTGTAGCCCGACGCCTCCAACTCGGCCAGGTAGGTCTCAAGAGCGGTGCGGGTCAGCTGGTCAGGCCGGAAGGAGCCCTCCGCCCCGGGGCGGCGGGCCACCCACGAGGTGAGACGCACCAACTCCCTTCGGTAGGCATCCCGGGTCCCCTCCGCCCGCCCAGCCAGGGTGGAGGCGTAACCCTCGACCAGCTCCGTCGCCGCCATCGGCGCCCCGCCAGCGGCCGGCATTCAGGCCTGCCGAACTTTCCGGTACGAGTTCTGGCCCGTCATTCTGGCCCTCCATGCTGCTCATGCCCTGGTCGGCGGTGATCGCAACCGTCAGTCTCGCACGAGAAACACAGTTCCATTACGAGCTTTCCGTGACGAGATTTCCCGTTGCGTACGAGACCCGGGCGCCATCTCAGCGACCATTCATGGGCCAGCTCCGAACGCCGACGACTGCCTCTCCGATACTGGTTGGGCTCGTGAGTGGAACCTCCTCGTTTCGCCTCTGCTACGTATCAGGAGATGCGTCTGCCACCTCTAGCTCATCGGAGACTCCCAGTGGGGGCGTTCTTGTCGGAGCAGATCCTGGAGGGTGTCATGGTCAACTGCCCTGCAATCGAGTGGTGCCCATTGCGTCCACATCACCCTGACTACCTGTCACGAAGGGGACCCCAGCGTCGATCGCCAGGTGCGCTACGCAGGCCCAACCCAAAGCTTTTGTCAAGGCAATCCAGCGCCGCCGCACTGACCAGTGCCGATCGTAATCTTCAACATGTATCACAGCCTGCCGAGAGCACACGTTGAAGCGACGGCAAGCCGCGACCGCGATGCTGCTCGCAGCCATGGCCTTTGGCGCCTGCGCAGGCGGTGTTCCTAAGCAGCGACCCGCCGCAGCCACCAGCGCAACCGCACACCCCGGCGGCGCTGTCACCACAGCCACAAACTCGTCGGTCGCCGACCGGACCGCTGCCACAGCGGCGCTGTTCAAGGCGTCGGACCTCCCCAACAACTGGCAGTCCACACCGCGCCACCACTCAACCAGCAACCAGGAACGCATTGCCGCTCAGCTCATTGCCTGCGACCATGACTCCTCCAAGGTCCACTGGTCGGCGACGACAGAATCGCCTGACTTCACTACCCCCAACGGTGTCACCCTGGCCCGAAACGACGTGGATGTCGGTAGTACAACCAGCGACGCCGAACAGTTGCTCGTCTACGCCCAACGGCCGGAATGGCCGACCTGTTTGAACGCCGCGATCACGCCCCAGTATGAGAACACGTTTCCCGACGCGAAGGTCACGGGGTCAACCACGAGCGCGCTCAAAGCGCCGGCGGTGCTGGACAAGATCGTGGCCACACGGACGACAGTGACGTTCAATGCGCCCTCGGGCACCATATCGCTCTACGCCGATTTCGTCATCCTGCAGTACCACCGCTTCATAGCGACCCTGTTCTTCCGCGACATCATTACGCCATTCGACACCGGCCTCCAGCAGCAACTGATAACAACCGTGGCCAACCGAATCAAGGCCGCCGCCGCGGGCTAAGCCCGGCGCGTCGCGGCTCTGGATGAGACCTCCGCACGGATAACTGAGCACCGCACCGTCTCCGCCCCGACTGGTGCACGCTGCGTCCGACTGGGAACCGGCGAAGCCGCGCGAGTCAAGTACCCACACAGATGCGGCGTGCACGATGCCGAGCGTCACCGATGCGCCTGGTGAAGGCGCACGTTCCCGATTACGACAAGGAACGCTGTCGCAAAGGGAAGGCAATCCGTACCTCCTCGGCTTGCCAGGTCTGGGAGCCGGGTTCTGCGCAAGCCCTGGCTTGGCCTGAAGGACCGAGGAACGCTATTTCCTACTTTTTCCCGTATCTCGGCCCAACCCGAGGTATTGGCGGGCCTTGGAGGCGTAGGTGCGCTGGCTCTGCTCGGCGAGAGGCGCAGCGGCGAGGGCGGCGACATAGGTGGCGAGCACCGCGGCGAACGGGGCGGGCAGGTCGACCGGGACGCGGCCACGACGCGGCGGCTGGATCGCTTCCCTGTTCTCTGAAGTGGCTTCGGGGTCCTGGGACCGCAGTTCTGACGCCTTCTCTGAAGTCACCCTGCGAAGGCTACTTCAGAGAAGGAGTCTTCTCTGAAGTGGGCCACGTGCCTGGTCAGGGGTGGCGGTAGGGCTTGCGGATGTGGGGATCCTCGTTGATGGCCGGGGCGCGTGCTGGCCGGCGAACCACACGGTGGCGAGGACCGACATGGCCAGGCGCTGATGGAGGGCGTCGAGCATGCCGGCGCTGAGGGGCTGCACGCCGGCCGCGTCGGCCATCTGGGCGGCCGCTTGTTTCCACACGTCGGGTGCCAACGCCGATCGGGCGCCCTGGGTGAAGTGCATGCCCTCGCGGGCCAGGTGGTCGAGCATCCGTTGGTAGGTGTCGTAGTCCCCTGGGTTTTCTAGGTAGGAATGCCGCTGGCATGGCCTCTGAACTGGAACATTGTGTGATGCGGACTTCTGCATCACAATTGTTCGGGACGCCAGCTGCCACGCACGGACGCAGTACGAAAGAAACGAACGAGGACGCACGTCGTTAGTAAGTGGTTTGTTTCGCCGACCCGCACAGGACTGTGATCATGTCACTTCATTCTGAAGCCTTCTATTGTCGCGGGCGGAATTGGGCCGGGGTCGCTCGAACATTGTCGACGAGGTCGAGGGCAGAGTTGACAGCATCG
>JAUTXM010000302.1 GCA_030838025.1 Acidimicrobiaceae bacterium | reverse complement strand
CAGGAGGTCGTGGCCCGGGTCAAGGTCCCACCGCCGCTGGTGTTCCAGCTGATGCGGAACCTGAGTACCAACCTCGATCGCTACGAAGTCCAGTACGGCGCCATCCAGGAGTTCGCCGGCCCCACCTTGGGCACCGAGGAAACGCCGCAGCCCCCAGGAGACGCCGAGGCGTAGTCCGAGCGGACGCCTCGCGGGTCAGCACGAACGCGAGTAGCCGGGGTCGCTGGGCCAGTTGGGCTGCATGAGGTGCCATTGCGTCGGGGCTCGCCTGATGAGCACCTCGAGTTCGCCTGCCAGGACCTGGCTCATCCGGGCCACCTCCAGCCGCGCCGCCGCCACGCCGGCCCCCTTCGGCACCACCTCGGGCACGATCTCGGGTCGCACCACCGCCAGGTGGCGGTCCCCGTCGCCGTCGAAATAGACGGCCGCCGGCAGCAGGGCCGCGCCGGTCCGAAGGGCGAGGGTCGCGGGGCCGGCGGGCAGCAGGGTCCGCTCCCCGAAGAACTCCACGTCCACGCCGCCTGAGCTGCCGATCGTGCGGTCGCACAGGAGGCAAACCACACCACCGGCCCGCAGCGCCCGCACCACGGCCCGGCCGGCGGCCGGGCCGACCGCGACCACGTCCATGCCCAGGCTCCGGCGGAAACCGGCGAACCATTCGAAGAGCTCGGGCGGCTCCAGGGCCTCCACCACCACCGTCATGGGGAAGCCCTGTTGGACCATCCAGAAGCCGCCCCACTCCCAGCCTCCGAGATGGGGCAGGGCCAAGATGGCCCCCCGGCCGTCGGCGACCGCTCGGGAGATCCGGCCGATGCCCTCCCACGACATGCCCGCGTCGATCTCGGCGGCCGGCGTCCCGGGCAGGCGCAGCGATTCCGCCCAGTACCGGGCGTAGGAGGCGAAGGCGGCGTCCACGGCGGCGTCGAAGTCCACGGCGGCGTCGAGGTCAACGCCGAGGAGATCGCGGCCCATCGCCCGTTGCAGGTGGCGTCCCACCATCTCGCGGCGTTGCACGAAACCCGGCCGGTGGCGCGATGCCGCGACCGCCACCTGGGCGGCCACCCCACCGACGAAGCCGCCGGGCAGGTGGTGGGCCAGGGTCGCCGCCGTTCGGTACGCCAGCACCGACAGGGCAGGACCCCGTCGGGGACGAGGCGACGGGGAGGACTCTGGCGCCCGACGGCGCGTCAGGGTCGCCGGGTGCTGTGCCGGCGCCGCGCCGTGCGCTGGGCGCGCTTGTCCTCGGATTCGGCCCGGAGGCGCGCCGCTCGGCGTTCCTCCCAGCGCGTCGCCCGGCGGCCATCGCCCCCGCGCCCGGGGCCCGCAGGCCGAGATGCGATCACCATCGGGTCACCGACTTGGCGCGCCGCGCTCTGTTGGCGCCAGGCCCGCCACCGCTCGGCCATTGCCACCGCCGGGTCAGTCGACGGGGAGAGAGCGCTTTCCATCTCGCGTGGGTCGATCGTCTCGGCTCGTGTTGCGACGACCGTCTCGGGGTTGTCTGCCGGGACCGGGGTTCTCGAAGTCGCCAGGTCCGCCGCAGCAGCCGGGACCGCCGGGACCGCCGGAGCCGGAGCCGGAGCCGGAGCCGGAGCCGCCATCTCCGCGAGCCCGCCCGGCTCGTCCGCCAGGCGCGTCGCCTGGCGCCACACCTTGGCGAAGCGTTGGACCGCGGTGACCGAGGTCAGGACAAGCATGACCCACAAGATGGGCACCAGGACGACCGGCAGGAACAGTCCGACGCACAGCAGGATGATCCGCTCGGCCCGCTCCATGAGGCCGCCCTTGGCGGTGAACCCGAGCGACTCCGCCTTGGCCCGCTCGTAGGAGATCAGCGTCGAAACCGCCAGGATCCCAAACGGCAGCATCCCCGCGTGCCCATGGCGGGACGACTGGAGGTACCACGCCACCCCGCCCATGATGATCGCGTCGGTCACCCGGTCGGCGACAGAGTCGAAGAACGCCCCCCGGGTGGACGAGGTTCCGCTGGCCTTGGCCAAGGCCCCGTCCAGCAGGTCGGGAATCGCCGACGCGACCAACAGCACCAGGCCCAAGGCCAAGCGTCCGCTGGCGATGGCCACGGCGGCGGGCACCGCCATGACGAGGCCCAAGGCGGTCAGATGATCGGGCGAGAGCCCGGTTCGTGCGAGCGCCGAGCCAATAGGGCCGACGCCCTTGTCGACGCTGGAACGGAACCGTCCGTCGAACACAACAACTCCTGATGCTCGCGAAAGTTACCCATCACCGTATCACCGGCGATCGTTAGGCTGTCCCGAACCTGGACCCGAATGACACTGAGCACACCAAACCCCTGACCCGAGCGAGGTACAACCAGTGAAGAGCTTTCCGCCCGCGAAGATCCGCAATGTGGCCCTGATCGGACACGGCGGGGCCGGAAAGACCACCACCACCGAGGCGTTGCTGTTCGCCGCCGGGGTCATCAACCGCAAGGGTCGAGTCGAGGACGGAACGACCACCTCGGACTTCGATGCCGAGGAAATCAAACGCCACATCTCCGTGTCGGTGGCCCTGGCACCCTTCGAGTGGCACGACCACAAGGTCAACATCCTCGACTGTCCCGGATACTCGGACTTCGGGACCGACACCATGGCCGCGTTACGGGTCGCCGACCTGGCCGTGTTCGTCGTCAGCGCGGTCGAGGGCGTCGAGGTCCAGACCGAGCTCATGTGGAAGGCGGCGTCCAAGCTGGGCCTGCCCCGCATGGTCTTCGTCAACAAGCTCGATCGGGAGCGGGCCAGCTTCAGCCGCACCCTGGAACAGTTGCAGCAAACCTTCGGCGCCGGCATCGCGCCCCTGGAGCTGCCGATCGGCGAGGAAGCGGCGTTCGTCGGTGTGGCCGACCTGCTGTCGGACACCGCCATCACCTATGAGGGCGGCAAGCCCACGACCGGGCCCATCCCCGACGAGATGGAAGCCCAGGAGCAGGCAGTCCACGAGTCACTCATCGAGGGCATCGTGGTGGGCGACGACGACCTGATGGAGCGCTACCTCGAGGGTGAGGTGCTCGATTTCAAGGAACTGGAGGAGACGCTGGCCCAAGGCGTTGCCTCCGCCCAGGTCTTCCCGGTGCTGTGCGGCTCCGCCGCCAAGGACATTGCGATCGACCGGCTGGCGACATTTATCTGCGAGATCGGGCCGTCGCCGCTCGATCGCCCGGGGGTGGCGGTGCAGGCCGGCGATCAGCAACGGGAGATCAAGCCCGACCCGGGCGGCCAGCCGCTGGCGGCGGTCTTCAAGACCCTGGCCGACCCCTACGTCGGGAAGATCTCCCTCTTCAAGGTCCTGTCGGGCACCGTCCGCCCCGACGCCGTGCTGACCAATCCGCGCACGCACTCCGACGAAAAGCTCCATGGCCTGTTCACCCTGCGGGGCAAGGAGCAGGTCCCGATCAACGAGGTCCCCGCCGGTGACCTGGCGGCGGTCGCCAAGCTCGGTGACGTCACGACCGGCGACACCCTCGCCCCGCGCGGCACCCCGGTCCTCGTGCCCCGCCCCGCGGTCGTCCCGCCCGTGCTCTCCGTCGCCATCCGCCCGAAGTCCAAGGGCGACGAGGACAAGCTGATGACGGCGCTGCACCGCATCCAGGAGGAGGACCCGGCGCTCATCGTCCGCCGCGACGACGAGACCCATCAGACGCTGCTTTCCGGCATGGGCGAGGCACACCTGGCCATCGCCACCGAGCGACTCTCGCGCAAGTTCGGCGTCGAGGTGGAGACCGAGGACGTCATCGTCGCCTACCGCGAAACGATCAGCGGCACGGCCGAGGCCGAGGGGAAGTACAAGAAGCAGACGGGGGGCCACGGCCAGTTCGGCGTCGCCTTCCTGCGGGTCGAACCCCTACCCCGAGGGGGCGGATTCGAGTTCCAGGACAAGATCGTCGGCGGCGCCATCCCCCGCCAGTTCATCCCGGCGGTGCAGAAGGGCATCGAGGAGACGATGTCGCACAGCGGGGTGTTCGGCTACCCCGTGGTGGATGTCAGGGTCACCTGTTTCGACGGGAAGTTCCACCCCGTTGACAGTTCCGAGATGAGCTTCAAGATGGCGGGTTCGCTCGGTTTCCGAGACGCCATGGGAAAAGCGGGCCCCGTGCTGCTGGAACCCGTTTCGCTCCTTGAGGTCACGGTTCCTCCCGCTTACCAGGGTGATGTGATGGGCGACCTCAATTCCCGTCGAGGTCGGGTGCAGGGAACCGAGCAGGGCGAGGACGGTGAATCCATGGTGACCGCCCTGGTGCCGACGTCGGAGTTGCTGCGCTATGCCATCGACCTGCGCTCGATCACCGGCGGCCGTGGGCGCTTCAATGTGGCCCACGATCACTACGACCCGCTCCCCCAGCACCTCTACGACAAGGTCCGCCGGGACACCGCCCCCACCTGAACCCGGGGCGGCCGCTCAGCGGTCGAGTGACGACCAGTCCTCGGGGTTGTCCTCGACCAGGTGATCACCCACGGTGCCCGCCACGCCGTCGACCAGCACCAGCGCCCGCTTCTTCGGCGGGTCGTCGGCCGAGTACAGCAGTATGCGCCAGGTGGGGTGGGAGATGAGCCCACGCCAGCTCAGCTGGGCCGAGGCATGGCCGACGGTGAAGCCGACCGCCCTGGTGGCGGCCACGAGGGCGTCGGTTTCGTTGATCCGCAACGTCACGCCTGAGGCGAAGTGGTAGCAGGCGATGGCCAGCAGGAACAGCCCGCCGTAGAACATCCCCCGGTTGACCAGCACGCCCGATCCCCGGATGACGAAGAGGGCGACGCAGATCAGACCGGCCCCGGCCATGACCAGCCCGGAGATGCGGCGCCGGTTGTTGTTGGGGAAGGTGTAGGCGCCGACGTACCCGCTGGCGTCGAGCTCCTCGGGGAGCTCGTCGCGGTGCTCACCCGCGTCGTCGGTGGGTTCGTCGGCCATGACAAGCGAGACTAACGCCGATGCCGGGAGCGGTCTGGTAGGGATCTGAGTCTCTGGCAGGGAGTTCCCACCGCTGTGGGGTGTCAGATCCCTGCCAGAGACCCAGAGCCGTACCAAACGTGAGCGAAAACGGCTAGGAGGCTTCGGGCCAGGCGGCGCGCAGGCGGTTACCGGTGTCGGTGAGCGCTTCGGGGAGGACCCGGGCGTCGGCCACAGCGGTCATGAAGTTGGTATCGCCGTTCCAGCGGGGGACCACGTGCAGATGGAAATGGCCCGGCACGCCCGCTCCCGCGGCCCGCCCGACGTTGGCACCCAAGTTGAGGGCATCGGGACGGTACGCCGCCTTCAAGGCTCCGACGGCGGCTGACACTCCGTCCCAGAGCGCCGCCGACTCGGCTCGCGTCACCTGCTCGACCTCACCCACGTGTCGGGTGGGCATGACCATGAGGTGGCCGCTGGTGTACGGATAAAGGTTGAGAATGGCGATGGCCAGGCCGCTCGGGTGGCGCCAGAGAATGTGGGTGTCGGCGTCGGGAAGGCCACTGGCCAAGATGGCGCAGAACACGCAGTCCGGCGCCGGTGCGGGTGCGGGTGCGCCCGCGTCGTCGGCGACCGAGGTCACGAACGCGCTGCGCCAGCCGGCCCACAGCCGGGTGAGGGCCGGGCCCTCGCTCGGGGTGGTCAAAGGGTGACGCCGAGGAGGTCCGCGGCCGCGGACACGCCGTGGCCCGCCGCCACCGCAATGTCGATGGCGGCGACAGCGGCCGGCGTATAGAGATCGTCGTCGAGCGCCACCCGAACCTCGTCGAGCGCCGCCTCGCCCACCCCCGCCGACCGCCACGCCTCGAGGCGGTCCGCGGCCTCAGCGAGCAGCCGCTCCTCCCAGTCCCATGCGCTGCGGTAGTGCTGGCCGATGATGGCCAGGCGGATGGCCGCCGGCTCCCAGTCCTTCAGCAGGTCGCTCACGAAGACCAGGTTGCCGAGTGACTTGGACATCTTGGTGCCGCCCAGGCGCACCAGGCCCACGTGCATCCAGTGGCGAACGAATGGCTGGCCCGTGGCGGCCTCGGACTGGGCGGCCTCACATTCGTGGTGCGGGAAGATCAGGTCCGTCCCGCCTCCGTGGAGGTCGATGGTGGTGCCGAGCTCGCGCATGGCCAGAGCCGAGCACTCGATATGCCAGCCGGGCCGTCCCGCTCCCCAGAGCGACTCCCACGCCGGCTCCCCCGCTGCCGAGGGCTGCCACAAGATGAAGTCGAGGGGATCGCGCTTGTTGGGGTCGTCGGGGTTGCCGCCGTTTTCGGCCGCCAGCTTCAGCATGGTGTCGCGATCGAAGTGGCTGACGGCGCCGAAACGGCCGAAGGAGCCGACGCTGAAGTACACGCCGCCGCCCGCCTGGTAGGCGTGGCCGGATTCGAGCACCATGCCGATGAACCCGAGGATGTCAGGAATGGCCGAGGTGGCCCGCGGCTCGCTCCACGCCGGGAGAAGCCCGAGTGCCTTCATGTCGGCGTCGAAGCGGGCCATCTCCTCGGCCGCCAGGTCCAAGAAGTTCACCCCGAGCTCCCGGGCCTTGCGCAAGATGTCGTCGTCGACATCGGTCACGTTGCGGACGCATTGGGTGACGTGCCCGAGGTCGCGTAGGCGCCGCTGGAGCAGGTCGTAGGCCAGATAGGTGGCGGCGTGGCCGAGATGGGCGGCGTCGTAGGGCGTGATGCCGCAGGTGTACATGGTCACGATCGGCCCGGGTTCGAAGGGAACCACCGCGCCCTGCGACGTCTCGTACAGACGCATCAGCCGAGATTGATGTTGGTGAGGCGGATACCCGCCCGCGTCTTGTAACGGGCGTTGATCTGCAGCAGCACCGGGGTCAGGGACTCGATTGCCGAGGCGCTCGACAGCATCCCGGCGTCGAGCGGTCGCAGGTTCGGGAGGGCCGCGATCAGCTCACTGACCGCCTGGGTCGCGGCCGGATGGTCGGAGCAGACCAGGACGTCGCCGACCAACTCGCGGTCGAGTTCGGCCAGCTCCCGGGCGGGGACATGGTGCATGGCGGCCGCGACCATGGCCTTCGGAACCGCCGCCTGGACCCAGGCCGCCACCGAACCCCGTGGCGGGATCAGGGGCACGAACTCGTGACCCACCCGCACCAGCGCATTGGCCATCGACAGGACAACCTTGCCTCCGAGGCGGCCGGCCACGGCCGAGACCGTCGGTGGGGCCGCCTCCCACGGTGTCGCCACGACGACCAGTTCCGCGTCGGCCGCGGCGGCGTTGTCACCCGGGAGGATGTTCAGCTTCCTGTTGGGCCACTGATCGCAGAGCTTGGTGCAGATCTCTGCCGCCCGCTCTTCCGAGCGCGACCCGATGGTGACCGTGAAGCCGACCGACGCCAGACGCAACGCGAATCCCTGCCCGGCCGGACCGGTCCCACCCAAGACTCCTATGTGCACCGTTCAACCATTACACGCCCGGAGGGCTTTGAGCGACTGCTGGGCGACCGGTGGTCAGATCGGCGAGCACGGCCATGGCCGCGTTGCGGCCGTTGATGCCGATCACGCTCCCGCCTGGATGGGTGGCCGCGCCGCAGAGGTAGAGGCCTTGCATCGGTGTCCGAGGCGAGAAGCGGCGATCCCACATCTGTGCGGGCAGGCACGAACCCTGGAAGATGTGGCCTCCAGTGAGGCCGATGCGCGCCTCGACGTCAGGCGGCCCGAGCAACTCCCACTCCTCCACGCATTCGGCCACGTCGGGGGCCCACAAGGCGATGCGGCGGAGCAGGCGCTCGGCGATCTCCTCTCGCCGGCTGTCCCAGTCGCCGTGGGCCAACCGGTACGGGGCGTACTGGGCGAACACACTCATCGTGTGCCGCCCGGCCGGGGCCACGCTCGGATCGTGCGCCGTCTGGAAGTACAGCTCGCACCAGTCCGGCGCGGGCTCACCCCGGCCGGCCGCGTCGAAGGCGGACTGGGTGTCGTCGATGCCGGTCGACAGCACGACCATCGACCGGTACACATGTTCGCCCTCGGCTCCCGGAGGCGCAGCCGGGAATCGGGGCAGGCGGACCAGCCCGCAGTTGAGTTTCAGCACCGGACTGCGGACATCCCAGGCCTCGACGCGGGTGCGCCACCCCGAGGGGGCGGCGTCGCGCCCCACCAGCGCCAGGGTCCGGTGGGGATCGGCGTTGCTCACGATCGTCGACGATCGCAGCACCGTCCCGTCCTCGAGCCACACCCCGTTCGTCGGTTCGATGTGGGCGACGGGCACGCCGCAGGCCAGGACCGCGCCCGCCTCCTGGGCCGCGTCGGCCAGGGCGAACGACACCCGACCCATGCCCCCTTCGACATATCCCCAGCCGTCCAGCAGGCCCATGTTGTGCATCAGGCGCACGCCCGCCGTCCCCGGGTCGCGGGGCCCCGCCCAGGTCCCGATCACACCGGCGCCGTGCAGCGCCGCCCGCAGCCGCTCATCGACCACATGGCGCTCGACCAGCTCGGCGACCGACAGCTCGAAGACAACCTCGAGTGCTTCGGGATCGCCGGCAAGCAACGATGCCAGCCGGTCACGGTCGGGGGCGTCGCCGACCCAAGTGTCGCGGGACGGGTCGTGTGAGCGCAGCCGTTCCCGGATTCGTCGATAGACGTCCTGGTAGGCGACGTACCCGTCGACATCGCGCGGGGAGAGCCCGCGCACTGACTCCGCGGTACGGCGAGGATCCTGCCAGTCCGTGAACGACGTGCCGTCCAAGAACGGCGACCACTGGCTGGGATCGCATGTGAACACCCGGTACCCACGCTGGGCCAGGCCCAGCTCCTCGATGACGAGGGGATGCAGCAAGCCGACCAAGTACGCGCAGGGGCTGACGAGGTAGCCAGGGTCGGCAAAGGGGCGCTCGAGGGTGCAGGCGCCGCCGAGGCGTTCCCGGCGCTCCAGGACGAGGGTCCGCTGGCCGCCCCGGGCGAGGTAGGCGGCCGCGGTGAGCCCGTTGTGGCCGCCGCCGACCACGATGACATCCCAACGTCGGGCGGCCAGCTGGGCGACGGGCATCGGCAACCCGACCTGGCCCAGCACGCCGGCGACCGATCCCGTCACCGCGGGAACGGTACTCAGGACGTCAGGATCTTGAACACCGCGTCGGTGTCCGACAGGTCTTCGACGAGGGCATCGGGGTCCAGGTGGGCCAGGTCCGAGACTTGTGATCCACCGGTCGCGACCAACAGGCAATGGGCGCCACCGGCCTCGGCGCAGAGGAAATCCCGCTCGGTATCGCCGACCACCCAGGTATCGTCCGGCGCCACTTCGACACCCCGGAGCCGGCGGGCCCGTTCGAGCGCGACAGGGACCAGGGCACACCGGTCGGCGTGGTCGCTCCCGTAGGCGCCGATCTCGAGGTCGAGCCAGCGGTCGAGGCCGAAGGCGGCCACCTTGACCGCGGCGTTGGCGGCCAGGTTGCCCGTCAGCAACGTCTGGTACACGCCGTCGGCGACGGCCAAGCGGGCGAGCAGCTCGGGCACGCCGGGCAGTGACCCGCCGTTGGCGGCGAGGGTCTTGGCCGCCGCCGCCAGCTCCGAGGCCAGCAGTTCCAGCACCAATGGAAGGTGGTGTTCGGGGTCTGCGATCTCCATCAGTTCGAGATATTCGAGTGCGATCTGGGGGTCGGTCTTGCCGCTGAGGCGGACCTGCCGGCTGATCCGCGCCGTGGGTGCCAAGCCGAGCACCTGCACGAACGCCCGGTCGAACACCTCCGACCCGATGCCGTTGGTGTGGATGAGGGTTCCGTCGACATCCCAGAGCACGAGTCTCGCCATGGCCGGCGACCCTACCCGGAGGCCGGATTCTCTCTCGCGGGGAGTGTCCAGCGGCACAGCACCTCGAGCGCGACGGCGGCCGCCGCCGCCAGGGCGCACGCTGCGAGGGCAATCAACGCCGACGGCAGGCGAAGGTCGTAGAACTGCCGGCCGACCGGCAACGCGAATGCCAGCGCGCCCAGTCCCCCCATGGCGGCGACGAGACCCATCTTCCAGGGCCGCATCGGCCGGGCCTGGATGGCGAGCACCCACAGCGACACCAGGAACAGGACGATCGTGGCCGCCGTCTTGGACTGCGCCAGGTTGTTGTTGGCGTCTCGAGCGAGGCCGTAGGTGATAAAGACGGCGATCGCCGCAATCACGCCCGACGGTATGGCGAACTTGAGGACTCGGGGCACGAATCCGGGCGTGAAACGCTGGGTACTCGGACCAAGCGCCAGGAAGAAGCCCGGTACCCCGATCACGACGGTGCTCACGAGCGTGAGGTGGCGGGGAAGGAAGGGGAAGGGCCATCGTGCCACCGCCACCGCCAGCGCCAGGACGAGGGACATCACGTTTTTGGTGAGGAACAAGTTGGCGACCCGCTCGACGTTGGCGATGACCCGGCGGCCCTCGGCGACGACACCGGGGAGTACCGAGAACTCGCTGTCAAGCAGGACCAGCTGGGCCACGGCCCGGCTGGCGGGTGTGCCGGAGCCCATGGCCACCCCGATATCGGCGTCCTTCAGGGCGAGCGTGTCGTTGACACCGTCTCCGGTCATGGCCACGACGTGGCCGAGGGATTGGAGGCCGTTGACGATGGACCGCTTCTGTTGCGGGGTGACCCGGCCGAAGACGGCCCGTTGGTCGAGCACCGCCGCCAGCTCGGCCGGGTCGGTCGGAAGGTCGCGGGCGTCCATCGGCTCGGCGGTGCCCGGCAGATGGACCCGGCGGGCGATGGCGCCGACGGTGGCCGGGTTGTCGCCCGAGATGATCTTGAGCGACACCCCCTGGGCGGTGAAATACCCGAGCGTGTCGGCGGCGTCGGCGCGGACGCACTCCTCGAAGGTCACGAGCGAGATGGCGACCAGGTCGGGCGGCAGCGTGAGCTCGATCGGCTGTGACAGGAAGGACGCATCGCCTGGGTCTGAGGAGGGCACGGGGAGCGGGGCGTTTGATCGAGCGAGCAGCAGCGTGCGGGTCCCGGCCGCGGCGAGCGTCTCCACCCTCCGCCTGACGTGGTCGTCCGCCGGGGCCCCGGCCAACACGATTTCGGGTGCTCCAAGCACCCAGGTCCCGTGCCCGTCGAAGGAGGTGGCGCTCCATTTGCGGGCCGACGAGAACGGCACTGCGGCCAACTTTTCCCATCCTGGTGGTGTCGGGAACACCTGTCGCAGGGCGACCACGGTGGCGTTGCCCGCCCGGTCCTCGGCCAGCGCCGCCAGTGCCTCGTCGACCTCGCACGGGCTGGTGCCGAAGGGTTCGACGCCCGTGAAGGCGATCTGGCCCTCCGTCAGGGTGCCCGTCTTGTCGAGGCACAGCATGTCGATGCGGGCCAAGCCCTCGACGGCCGGCAGCTCGCGGACGAGGACCCGCCGGCGGGCCAGCGACAAGGCGGCGGCGAAGAAGGTGACGCTGGTGAGCAGGACCAAGCCTTCGGGCACCATCCCGACCAGGCCCGCCACCGCCCCTCGCACCGCGTCCTGCCAGCTCGACGTGGTGCTGGACTGGCTGATGAACAAGATGGGCCCCACGACGGCCAACGAGATCGCCACGTATTTGAGGATTCGGTTGATCCCGTCGGTCAGCTCCGAGCGGACCAGGCTGAACTCGCGGGCTTCGTCGGTCAGGCGGTTGGCGAAGGAATCGGCCCCGACCGCCGTCACCTGGGCGGTGCCCGATCCCGCGATGACGGTGCTGCCCGAGAGGACCGCGTCGCCGGGCTGCTTGGCGACCGGGTCCGACTCGCCCGTGACCAAGGACTCGTCGATCTCGAGGCCGTCGACGTGGCGCACGCAGCAGTCGGCTGGGACCTGGTCGCCGGGCCGAAACTCGACAAGGTCGTCGAGCACCACGTCATCGACGGCGATTTCGGACATGGACCCGTTGCGGACGACCCGGGCGCGGGGGTCCGACAGGACCGCCAGGCGGTCGAGGGTCCGCTTGGCCCGCAACTCCTGGATGATTCCGATGGCCGAGTTCAGGACGAGCAGCAGGCCAAAGAGGGCGTCGCCGACGGCACCGGTCACCATCACCAGGGCCGCCAGGGTCCCGAGCAGGGCGTTGAACGGCGTGAGCACGTTGGCCCTGACGATGTCGCGAAGCGGGCGGCTGCTGTGCCGGCTGTCGCCATTGGCCAGCCCTTCTGCTGTACGAGCCGCCACCTCCTCGTCGGTCAAACCTGACAGTGCGGTCGTTGGACGCGGGCCGCGGGCGTCGGGCGCGGCCGGAGGAGGCGCCGGGGCCGCAGTGGCCGCTGCCGCGGGCGACGCGGGCGCGCCGGTCCGGGCTGCGCCCGTAGGTTCCGAAGGGGCCGTGGCCGCCTTCATGGCGGCGATGGCGGCGCCGGCGCGCTCGTCGGGAGCCGGCGCGCCATCCACGCCGCTCGACGGTAGTCGGTGGTGGTTCTAGGACCGAGGCGCCTTGAGTTTGCCGCCGTCGATGTCGAGGTAGGTGAGAGGACACGTTCAAACGTCGGGAGAAGGAGGTGGGCGGTGCCATTCGTCGTGCTTCTCTTGGCCGTCGCAACCATGGGAGCGTGCGGCAGCTGGGCGTGGGCCTCCCAGCGCCGCTTCAGCCGCTTGATCCATCGCACGCTGCCGCCACGGCGTCGTGCCCCCGAGCAATCGGCGGCGCCCACTGGTACGCCTTCCCCGGCGTCGCCCGCCGGGATTCCGGAATCGGCGGGCCGAAGTGGTGTCGTGGCGACCGAACGACTCGACCGCCGGTCCCGCTCGATCCTCGGCTGGGGACGGCTCAGCGTGGTGTCGGTCCTGGCTCTCGACGGCACGGCGATCGTGGCGTGCCGTTCCCTCGATGCTGATACCGCACCGCGGCCACGCAAGCGACCACGGCCGTGGTTGCCGGCTCGCGCCCGGGCGGAGTCCCGCCGGCCCCACCTGCTGGAGACGGACCGCACGATGGTGTTGCTGATAGGCGAGGGAAGCAAAGCCGACCAAGCCTGTTCCCTGCTCGAGCGTTGGGAACGATCCGGCGCCGTCTTGTCGTTGCTACCCACCTCGGTCCCCGGCGCCGTCAGGGTTTCCGACGGCCGCCGGTCCATCCTGTGGACCGGGCTCATGGCCGACTGAGGGACCACTCGCCAGGACGCACGGTGAGGGTTCAATCCCCGGTACAGTGTCGGTCGCTTGCTCCGGCGCGTGTCGCCGAGGCTGCCGGGTTGCGCCGGCGGGTCGTGTTCCGGGAACGTTCCCGTTTCCCGACCGAACCTTCCCGGTCGACAGCGATGCGGCCTGCGGCGGCCTGACTGCCCGGGGAAGCCCACCGGGACCGTCGCGCCCCTTACAGCAACGGCTTCGTGCCGGCTGGAGTCCAAACCCATGTCATCAACATTCACCGAGCTCGGGGTGCCGCGTGCCATCGCGGACGGCCTGGCACAACGAGGCATCATCGAACCCTTCCCCATCCAAGCCGTTGCGCTGCCCTTGGCGCTCGACGGCCGGGATGTCTGCGGCCGAGCCCCGACGGGGTCAGGCAAGACCATCGCCTTCGGAATTGCCCTGGTCGCCCTGGTCGGCCATGGCCGCCCGCGGCGCCCCCGAGGCCTGGTCCTTGTCCCGACGAGAGAGCTGGCGGCTCAGGTAACGCAAGAACTGATCCTGCTGGCCGGCCCCAAAGGGCCCTCGGTCGCGTCGTTCTACGGCGGCGTCGGTTTCGGCCCCCAGGTGCGGGCCCTGCGCAAGGGGCTCGACATCGCCGTCGCCTGTCCCGGTCGGCTCACCGACCTGGCGGAGCGGGGCGAGGTCGACCTCAGCGAGATCGGGATGGTCGTCATCGACGAAGCCGACCGCATGGCCGACATGGGGTTCATGCCCCAGGTGCGCAAGCTCCTCGACCAGATCCGCGGTGAGCGCCAGACGATGTTGTTCTCGGCAACGCTGGACGGCGACGCTGCGGAACTCACCCGTCGTTACCAGACGAACCCGGTCACCGTCGACGCCGAGCCGATCTCCGAAGCCCCGAGCAACCGCCACGTCTTCTGGTGGGCCGACGGAGCCAACAGGAGTGACCTGACCGCGCAGCTGGTGAGCGCCCATTGGCCGGCCATCGTCTTCTGCCGCACCAAGCGGGGCGCCGATCGACTGACCGACAAGCTCAACCGTGCCGGCGTGGACGCGGCCGCCATCCATGGCGATCGCAGCCAGGCGCAGCGGGAGCGGGCCCTGGCATCGTTCATCGGCGGCCATTTCCAGGCCTTGGTGGCAACCGACATCGCAGCCCGCGGGATCCATGTCGACAACGTGGAGTGCGTCGTCAACTTCGATCCGCCCGACGACGAGAAGGCGTATGTGCACCGTTCGGGGCGTACCGGCCGTGCCGGAGCCTCGGGTCTCGTCGTGTCACTCGTCAGCGCCTCGCAGGCGGCCGACATCAAGAAGATGCAATCCAAGCTCAGCATGCCGAGAGTCATCGATCGGCCGGAGATGAGTTCGATCGCGACCTCGTCGGCACCACGCGTGCGGACCGCCCGTCCCGCCCCTGCCGCCGCTGCTGCCGGAACGAACACGTTCCGGCCGTCGGTGCGGCCCCACACGTCGAGCAGCAGGCCGGCTCGGCCCGCAGGCATCCACAGCTCGGCTCCCGGTCGGGGCCAGTTCGAGCCCCGCCGCCAGCCCGTCGGTGGCGGCAGCGGCAAGCCCGGCCGGCCCGCCCCCGCCCGGCGCTCCGGGCGCGGCTGATCCCTTCAGCGCTGAAGTGTCTGTGGCAGGTTCGACAGTCCGGTCGACCTGCCACAGTCGCGTCAGTGGTCAGTGCCGCCAATGGGCGCGCACGGCGTGGTCGAGGGCGACGGCCGAGAGTTCGGGCAGCGTGAGATAGCGCGCCGCCATCAAGGTCGCCAGCTCCCGAGCCAGGCCGAGGCGCGTCGGTCCGTCCTCGGCGTCGACGACGACTGCGGAGATCCCGCGCCGGCGCACGGCGTCGGCGGCATCTCGCGCCGCGGCAACGGGGTCCTTCACCGGTCCGGCCGACGAGGTGGCCCGTCCGTCGGTGAACAACACCAACAGCGGCTCGTGCGTCCCCGAGCGGCCGGGCGCGGTCGCCAGGTCCAGGGCCGCCCGTATCCCCGCGGCCAGTGGCGTCCGCCCTCCCGTCGGCAGTTCGGCCAGCCGGGCACGAGCCACTTCCACGCTGCTCGTCGGTTTGAGCGCCACTTCGGCGGTGTCGCCCCGGAACGTGATCATCGCCACCTTGTCCCGCCGCTGATAGGCATCGAGCAAGAGGCTGAGCACCGCGCCCTTGGCGGCCTCCATCCTGCGGTCGGCACCCATCGATCCCGAGGCGTCGACCGCCAGCACGATGAGGTTGCCGGCCCGCTGTTCCCGCACCGCTTCCCGCAGATCGGCCTCAATGATCGGGCCGTCGGCGAAGCCTGGGGCGGCGGCGCCTGGTGCCGCACCTTCGGCGGCGGGTGCGGCGGCCCGCCGTCCCGCTGCCGCCCGAACGGTGGCCCCGACCGCCAGCGAGCGGATCGGCCCGTCCGGGGCACGGTCCGCGACGAGGCGGCCCCGAGGACCTTCGACGGTGCTGCGCCGGCCCGGGGCCGAGGTCATGCCCGAGGCGCCCCTCGCCGGCGCCGCCAGACGCACGACGGCCGTCGGCGCGGCGGGCGCCACGACACGCTCATCCCCCCGCCCGAGGCGCCCCGCGCCCCGTCCCACGCCCGCCGCGGACTCGGCGCCCGCTTCCGCGTCCCCCGCGCCCCGTCCCGCGCCCGCCCCGGACTCGGCGTCCCCCGCGCCCGCGTCAGCCTCCCCGACTGCCCCACCTTCGGGGCCCCCGTCACCGTCTTTCTCAGGGCCCCCGGCTGACCCGCCCGCCTCCGCCGCCTCCTGCAGGGCCCGCTCCAACTCCTCGTCGCCGATCCCGGGCGCGTCGAACGGCCCCCTCCGGCGCCGGTGGGCCAACGCCAGGGGCGCGACCCGCCGCACGTCCTCGGCGGTCGCGGCCGGACGACGCTCGAACCCGGCCAAGGCGGCCGCGGCCCGGCAGATCGTGAGGTCGGCGCGCAACCCCTGGGCCTCGACCGCGGCGCACAACCGACTCACGTGCTCGATCAGGTCCAAGGGCAATGCTGCCGGTGTCACCGCCGCCAGGCGGTTCGCCAACTCCGACTCCTGGGGCGCCCACGCCTCGGCGAAGCCGGCCGGGTCGGCGTCAAAGGCCAGGCGGCGCCGGACCGCTTCGGCGCGCACCAACGGGTCGACCGACGCCCGTACCTCGACCGCCAGGCCGAAACGGTCGAGCAGTTGGGGCCGCAGGTCCCCCTCCTCGGGGTTCATCGAGCCGATGAGCACGAGACGGCTGGGGTGGCTGTACGAGATGCCCTCCCGCTCGACCCGGTTGACGCCACTCGCGGCCACATCGAGCAGCACGTCGACCAGGTGATCGGGCAGCAGGTTGACCTCGTCGACATACAGGACGCCCCCATGAGCGGCAGCCAGCAGCCCGGCCTGGAAACGGCGTTCGCCGCCCGTCAACGCCGCCGCCAGGTCGAGGGTGCCGACCAGCCGGTCCTCGGTCGCCCCCACCGGGAGCTCGACGAAGGGGGCGTCGCCCGGCAGCAGTGCCGCCAGCGCCCGGGCCAATGTCGTCTTGGCACTGCCCTTCTCCCCCCGCAGCAGCACCCCGGCGATCGCCGGGTCGACGGCCGCCAGAAGCAGCGCCAACTTGACCTCGTCCTGCCCCACCACGGCGGAGAAAGGAAACTGCCGGCTGCGTTCTCCGGAGCGAACCTGTGGCCCCACCATCACCTTCCCCCCACCGTTCGCCCGCCCGGGCCGCCACGACCGCCGCCCGCCCGCCCAGAAACCCGGCCCGGCCGGGATCGCCAGGCGGCCAACGGGGTCATTCCCACGGTTCCAACTCCAGCGGCCCCGGCGATGGGGCCCGCTCCAGCAGCCAGGCACACAACTGGCGCCGGGCCTGGGGATCGAGCAGGCGGCGGGGCACCGTGGCCAGCGCCCGGGGCAACTCCTGGGCCACGAAATCCTCCGACCAGTCCTGGTACCCGAACCCGAGCCCCAAATCAGCGTGGTGGATCTCGACCTCCCGCCAGCGGCTGAACGGCAGCCCCGACAACGGCACCAGGGCGCCCGACACGGCACGGGTGTACCGGCCCCACGCCTCCTCAGGAACCGCCTCCCAGGCGGCATCGACGGCCGCCGCAGTCGAGCGCACGTCGGCCACCAGTGACGCCGCGGACCGAGACGCACCGGCGTCGATCTCCGATGCGCGGCCGTCCCGCCCGCCCGGGTACTGGTCGACGACCTCGTCGCGCCGCGCCCCCTCGATTCGTCGGAGGTGGCTGTCAGCGTTGCGGGCCAGATGCGCCAGGACGTGCCCAACCATCCAGCCCGGCAACCGCGACGGCCGCCGCGCCACCTCGTCGGTCACGCTCTCGAGCGTTTCCATCAGCCGGGCATGGGCCGCCCGGCACCCATCGAGGTCGGCGCGCACGTTCGGGTTCATCGCGACTCCTCCCAACCTTCGGCCTCCAGCAGGGCGGCCCGCAAGTTTGCCAACGCCTCGGGCGACGGCCGCTCCCACAACCCTCGGTCCACCGCTTCCAGCAGCCGCTCCGCAATGGATCGCAAGGCCCACGGATTGGACGCCTCGAAGAACTTCCTGACCTCGGCGTCGGCCACGTATGCCGCCGTGACCTGTTCGTACATCCAGTCCTCCACCACGTGCGCCGTGGCGTCGTAGCCGTACAGGTAGTCGACGGTGGCGGCCAGCTCGAAGGCACCCTTGTACCCGTGGCGGGCCATGGCCGCGATCCACTTGGGATTCACGACCCGGCTGCGGACCACCCGTGCCGCCTCCTCGGCCAGCGTCCGTACCCGGGGTCGCGCCGGATCAGCCGAATCGCCGAAGAACGCCTTGGGTTGGCGGCCCGTCAACGCCCGGATGGTCGCGATCATCCCGCCGTGGTCCTGCAGGTAGTCATCGGAGTCGAAGATGTCGTGCTCGCGGTTGTCCTGGTTCTTGACCGCCACCTCGATGGCCGCGAAACGTCGGGCCATGGCCTCCCCCGCCGGCACCCCCATGCCCGCCCGGCCGTAGGAGTAGCCGCCCCACGCCTGGTACACCGCGGCCAGGTCGTCGTCCGATCGCCAGTCGCGACTCTCCAGCAACCCCAGGATCCCCGACCCGTAGGCGCCGGGCTTGGCACCAAAGATCCGCGGGTCTCCGTCGGCCGAGAACCCCGCCAGGCGCACCGCGTCGTCGAACAGGGCAATCAGATGCGGGAAGGCGTCACGGAAGAACCCCGAGATCCGCAGCACCACATCCACCCGGGGCCGGCCCAGCTCGTCGTCGGGGATGAGGGCGACGCCGGTGACCCGCCCGTTCTCGGCACCCCACACCGGGCGCACCCCGAGCAACGCCAGCGCCATGGCGATGTCGTCGCCGCCAGTTCGCATCGCCGCGGTCCCCCAGACCACGAGTCCAACCGAGGCGGGATACCTGCCCTCGTCGGCCAGATGACGCGCCAGCAACGCCGATGCCAGCCCGCAGCCGACGTCCCAGGCCAGCGGGGAGGGCAGGGCCTTGGGGTCGACCGAGTAGAAGTTCCGCCCGGTCGGCAGCACGTGGGCCATCCCCCGCGTCGGGGCGCCGCTCGGGCCGGCGGGGATGTAGCGCCCGTCGAGGGCGCCGAGCACGTTGACCAGCTCGTCCGGCGTACGCCGCAAAGCCGGCACCAACGTCGAGCACACCCAGCGCAGGGTCGGGTCGGGACCCTCGTAGGTCCACCCCGCCTCCTGGCACTGCGCCAGCAGCGAGCGGCACGAGGCCTCCACCGCATCGATCCCGGCCCGTTTTCCCTCGACAAACCCACATTCAATGTGGGGTTCTCGCGACAAAAAGCGGTCCAGATCGACGCCCAGCCGGGCCGCCACCGTCGCCCGCAGCGACGGCACCGGCCCCGACACCGACGCGGCCTGGGGCAGGCGCGTCATGGCCAGCACCAGGTCGAGCTCGACCGAATCGACCGGCGGCTGGCCCAGCACGTGGAGCCCGCCCCGGATCTGGGCATCCTTCAGCTCACACAGGTAGCCATCCACGTGCACGATCAGCTGGTCGAACGCCTCCCCCTCGGGCGCGGCGGTGACACCCAAGTCCTGGTGGAGCGATGCCGACACCAACAGCTCCCACACCTGGCGGCGGATGGCCGGCAGCTTGGACGGGTCGAGCGACGCCACCTGGGCGTAGGCGTCGAGCAGGCCCTCCAACCGGGCCAGGTCGTCATAGGTCTCGGCCCGGGTCATGGGCGGAAGCAGATGATCGACGATCACGGCGTGGGCCCGGCGTTTGGCCTGGGTGCCCTCGCCCGGGTCGTTGACGACGAACGGGTAGACCAGCGGGACGTCGCCCAGCGCCACGTCGGGAAAGCACGACGACGACAGGCCCACCCCCTTACCGGGGAGCCATTCCAACGTGCCGTGCTTGCCCGCATGCACGATGGCGTCCGCCCCCCAGCCCGAATCCAGCCAGCGGTAAAACCCCAGGTAGTGGTGGGTCGGCGCCAGATCCGGCGAGTGGTACACCGCAATCGGGTCCTCGCCGAACCCGCGGGGCGGCTGCACTGCGATGAACACGTGACCCAGATTCAGGCCGGCGAACACCAGCTCCCCGCTCGACTGGTCGACATAGACCGTGCCCGGCGCCTCACCCCACCTTTTCCCCACCTC
>JAUTXM010000017.1 GCA_030838025.1 Acidimicrobiaceae bacterium | reverse complement strand
TCGGGCCACGGAGATGCAACTGCACACCGCGTCGCGCCTGGTGCTGGGCCAGGGCGGTCAGCTCCGGATCAAGGACCGCCCCGGTGGCGGCGCCTCGTTCGGGCTGCTGTTGCCGGCCGCGTGAGCTACTAGCCAGTTGTCGTGCCCTGGAGGTAGTGGTTGGTGATCTGGGTCGGGGTCAGCACCTTGGAGTAAACCGTCACCTCGTCGAGGGTGCCGGAGAAGAACTCGGAGTTGGTGTCCCAGGAGCCCAGTGCCAGCCGGTTGCCGTTGACGCTCATTGCCCCGGAGAACGTCGCCGATGCCACTTGGGCGCCAGTGATGTAGAGCCGTTGGCTGGAGCCGTCGAAGGTGCCGACGACGTGATAGGCGTGCCCGGCAATCACCGCCCCCACCGGGGCCTGAACCCGGCGGCGGGTGCCGTTGCGCATGGTCGTGAACTCCAGGCGCGGCCCGTTCAGCTGTAAGGAATACGACTCCGCCTTCGTCGCCAAGGATGCGAAACTTCCATTCGCGGGTATGACCGCGGTGCGCGCCCAGGCTTCGACCGAAACCGCGGTCGTGGGGGAGAGGCCGGCCGAACTGGGCACTGACACGACATCGTTGGTCCCGTCGAACGAGGCCGCCAGGTTGGTGCTGTCCGAGGGCAGAAGGCTGGCTGACCCCAGCGTCACGCCGCGGAGGTAGGTGCCGCTGTTGGTTGCCATCGAGTCTGCGGCGACCGTGCCCGCCGACTCGCCGAGCCGCCAGTAGGAGACGGGCCGGTCGGCCGTGACCGCCGCCGCGTAGGACGAAGGGGGCGAGCCTGCCGTACCGAAATGGTCCCAGACCCGGACGTAGTCGACCAGGTAGTCGGCGGGAAGCACGGTCGAGGCATTGGGAGAGCCCGCCCAGTTGCCACCGACGGCCAGGTTGAGCACGAGGTAGGACGCCTTGCTGGTGATGGCGGCGGCATCGGTCAAGCGCCACCGAGCGATGCCGTCGACGTACCAAACCATGGCGTCGGGCTGCCAGTCGACGCCGAAGGTGTGCCAGCCTGCAGAAAAGTCAGGACCGGTCCACGTGCTTCCGACGCTCGTGGCGGTGCCGCCGGAATTGACATAGTGATATGTCATGTTCTGGACGGCGGGGTTTTGCCCCAAGATTTCCATTGCGTCGATTTCCGGCGGCCACGAGTAGTCGGCAGGCAACGTCCAGAAGGCGGGCCAGAGACCCTGGCCCGCCGGGACCTTGACCCGTGCCTCCATGTAGCCGTATCGAAAGGTGAAGCCCGGTGCAATCTCGCCGCTTCGACCGCCAGAGCTGATCATGCCCGATGTGTAGTTATACGTCTTGCCATTCCATCCGACCGCGCTCTCGCTGCGGGCCTGGAGTGTGAGTACTCCGTTGTTCACCGAGACATTGTTCTTGGTATAAAGCTCTAGCTCATTGTTCGTCTCGATCGAACACGTTGTCGACGACCACCATGCGCAGGTGTGCCAATTAGTGGTGTTCAGAGTGGTGCCGTTGAATTCGTCGCTGAAGACAAGATTGGCGCCGCCGGTCGACCCCACCGGAAGTGGGTTGGCCGATGCGGTGGGAACACGTTGGAGCAGTGGAAGGGCAATGCTTCCCGCCGTCACGAGCGCGACGGCCAGGATCTTGCGAAGTCGGGGAAGTGCTCCGGGAAGGGCCACCGGCATTGTGTCGGTGGCTTCGGCAACCACCATGAGCAGTTCTCGCAGTGGCGCAGCCCGCCATGCGGAATGCGATATCGGAGTCTGAAAACGCTCAAGTGGACGCTGAAATCCGTCGACATGCGTGGCTTTCCTCGCGCCCTGGTTGACGAGTCAGGGGTTGGGGCGGCCGGGCAGATCGGCCCGAATCGCCCAGGATTCCCAGGCGGCGGTAATCTGGCTGAGCAGCGCATCGAATTGTTGGTTTTTCTCGATGTAGCTATGGGCACCGGCGGCGAGTGCCCGGGGCCCGGTGCTGTCGGCGACATTTGCCGACAACATGATGATCAACGATCGGGGCGAACAACTGGCCAGGTGGGCGAGGGCCTCCATGCCGTCCATGACGGGCATCTTGCAGTCAAGCAGGATGATGTCGGGCTGTTTGGACGCCGCCTGATCGATCCCGTCTCGCCCGTCGACCGCTTCGCCGATCACCTCGAAGTGGTCCGAGGCGCCCAGGCTGTGGCGCAGCACGAGCCGAATCATCGAGCTGTCGTCGACGACCAGGACTCGGATCGGCGCCGCTGGCGCTCGCGCCGCAGGAGGATCATGGCTTCGTTGCCGGTCGATTCGTCCGGCAGTCGTGGCCGCGGACGGCGCCGACGATCGTTGGCGTCTGAGCTGGCGAGCCCAGGCCGGGACCACACGAATGGCTTTGTCACCCAGCTTGGTCTGGTAGGTACGTCCGGTCGCAGCGGCGTCGTCCCGGTTCCGAGAACGAACGAGTTCCGAGCTCATGGCCGCCGTTCTCGGGCCCAGGTCCGGGTAGGCGCGCAACAACTGGAACTGGTGGAGGCGCGCAAGACAATTCCAAAGGTGTTCGAGCGCAAGCGCCGCGTTCTCGTCGCCGTCGTCCGACAGGACGGCTCCCATCTCGCTGTAGACACCGATTTGGCGTCCGCTGTGCGACGCATCTCGCAGGACCGAACCGATCGTTTCGCGGAAAAGCGCGGCATCGGGGCGGCCGTCGATCATGAACCGGGTCAGGAGACCCACGGCATCGAATGCGAGGTACCGGCCCGCCCGCTGCGCCCAGTCGATGTCGACGCCCGCCTCGCTCAGTGCCGCCTCGAAAAGGTGGCGGTGAGCCGCGTTGGCCACAACGATTTCGGTGCCTCCGTCGCGTACAGCCGGAACGATGAGTGCGCAGACGGTGTCGACCCGGAAGGCGTCGGTGCCGTATAGCTCGCGATGGTCATACCGGCTGGCGGCAGGCGCGTAACTTTGAGCAGACGGCTCTGTCATCGAGTGCATATTGACGGACGGCCCGTGACGCGAGCGTGACGGGCTTGTCACCCGAATCTCGCGCCACGGCCTCCCCCTGCTCGCAGGACTCGGTCACGAGCGCGTGACGCGTGCGTGACGACGCGTCAGTCAAGTTGTCTCCATGAACGATGCCGCGGTGTTTGTGCAAAGCCTCGGCGAACCCGCCGGACGCCTATTGGTTCCGCCATGGCGGCTGCGATGATTCCCACTCCGATCATCGATGCGAGGCTGCCCCGCTCGCCCACAGAGTTGCGGGTGCTCGTCGTCGAAGATGACCGTTCGGCGCGCGAGCTGCTGGTCGAGATCCTCGAGAACGACGGCTATCAAGTCCGCGCGGTCGGGGACGGACTCACGGCACTCGACGCCGCGGCGGCGTTCCAGCCCGATCTGGCCCTCATCGACGGTTGCCTGCCCGGCGGCCATGGCCTCGAGGTCGCCCACGGTTTGCGTCGCGCCGGCAATGTTCCGATCATCTTCGTGACCGGGGCCGACTCGGCCCAGGACATACACGCCGGGTTCAAGATGGGCGCCGATGACTACATCGTGAAGCCATTCGATCCCGAGGAGTTGTCGTGGCGGGTGCAGGCTGTCCTGCGGCGCGCCGGCCATCCCGTGTCCCAGATCTGGGAGTGCGGCGATC
>JAUTXM010000106.1 GCA_030838025.1 Acidimicrobiaceae bacterium | reverse complement strand
GTTTCGACTCCATCGCCGAGCTCGTCGCCCAGATGGACCGCGACGTCACCGCCACCCGCCAGGCCCTGGCGTCGTGACGGACCCGCCCCGACCGTCGCCTTCTGGGGTCATCTGAACGCTTTGGGCGCACTTGTTGCGGTCCTGCAACGATAACCGGGCCCAAAGCGCTGAGGGCACCCCAAAGCGATGTGCCGGGCCGCATGAGCGGCGTCAGGTGGCGACGTGAATGCCAGGCGGAGCCCCGGGGCGCGCTCCCGGAACGTAGGCGCGTCGAGGGCACCCCAAAGCGATGCGCCGGGCCGCCCCTTGGCGCGCTCCCGGTACGCAGGCGGGTCGAGGGTGCCCCGAAGCGGCGCGACCGGCCGCATGGGCGACTGCAGGCGACTCGGCGCGGCGGGCCAGCCTTCGCGGGCCCCGGAAACCTCGAGCGTCGAGGTTCCCAGGGTTCGGCGGATCGGCTAGTCGTCGTTGGCGCTGCGGTCCGCCGCCCGGTCCCGCTTGCGCTGGCCCTGGCGGCGCTTTTCCCCAATTCGTCGTTCAACCGATGCCCGGCTCGGACGAGTCGCCCGGCGGGACCGTTGGACTCTGAGGGCGGCGGCCAGGCGATCGGCCATCCGGGACAGGGCCAGCTCACGGTTGCGGGCTTGGGATCGTTCGTCGCTCGCCACGACCCGCAGCACTGGGCCGAATCGGGCCACCAGCCGGTCTCGTTGGTGCGCGCCGAGTGACGGCGAGGCGGCGATGTCGAAGGTGAGCTCGACGCGAGTGTTCGCGGTGTTGGCATGCTGGCCGCCCGGCCCACCCGAGCCCGTGAAGCGCCATTCCAGCTCGTCCCAGGGGATGGAGAGGGTGCTGTTCACCTGCATCCTGTCCCCAGCCACACGGCCAAGGTACCGGCTGCTGCTACCATGGACCCCGCGCACGGGCGTCCGCCCTAGCGCGCGTACCAACAAGGAACCTTTGCTGCATGCCTGACAAAGCTGCCACGATCGCCTCCTACCGCCTTCACGAGACCGACACCGGCTCTCCTGAGGTCCAGGTCGCGATACTCAGCGAGCGCATCGCCCACCTGACCGAGCACCTCAAGGTGCAGAAGGGCGATCATCACACCCGTCGAGGGCTGATGAAACTCATCGGTCGGCGGCGCCGGTTGCTCGACTACGTGCGAGCCAACGACGTCGAGCGCTACCGCGAACTGATCGCAAGACTCGGTTTGCGGCGCTGACGCCGTGCGCGGGGCGGCCAGTAGGCCGCCCGCTTCGCGCCGGGCCACGGTCCGGTGGAACACCACAACAATCCAAGTAGTACTCAGCGGCCCTTGCGGTCAGCTGCCAGTCGAAGACCACCGAGCAATAATTGTTCCAGTCCGGTGATCACCGACTGGGAACTGGCCCTCGCCGCTCCAAACCAGATGGCTCGCGTGTGCGAGCCACGAAAGGAGCGTTCCCATGGGGGATGCCAAGTCCGCCTCCGGCCCGATCACAGGGTCCGACCGGACACTCAGCTTTGAAACCGGCCTGTTGGCGCAGCAGTCACAGGGCGCCGTCGTCGCCAAGATCGGCGACACCGTCGTGCTGGCCACGGCCAACGCGGCCAAGGACGTGCGGGAGGGGATCGATTTCTTCCCCCTGACCGTCGACGTCGAGGAGCGTATGTACGCCGCCGGGAAGATCCCCGGCTCGTTCTTCCGCCGGGAGGGCCGGCCGACCGACCAGGCCATCCTGACGGCCCGGCTGATCGACCGCCCACTGCGGCCGTCGTTCACCGACGGGTACCGCAATGAGACCCAAGTTGTGGCCACCATCTTGGGCGCCGACCAGGAGAACCCGCATGACGTGCTGGCCATCAACGCCGCCAGCGCGGCGCTCATGCTCTCCGGCATCCCCTTCGAGGGACCGCTCGGCGCGGTGCGCATCGCTTACACCACCGAGGGCGAGTGGATTGCCCACCCCACCTACCAGCAGGGTGACGCCTCGACCTTCGAACTGGTCGTGGCGGGTCGCCAGCTCGACCTTGAGGGGGGCGCCGGTGGCGACATCGCCATCATGATGGTCGAGGCCAGCGGCACCGAGAAGGCGTGGGAGTACTACCAGGACGGGGCCCCGTTCGTCACCGAGGAGATCATCGCCGACGGCCTCGAGGCGGCCAAGACGTGGATCCGCGAGTCGATCGACCTGCAGCGCCAGCTGGTCGAACTGGCCGGCGTGCATTCGCCGATCCCGTACGTGCCCCAGTTCGACTACGGCGACGACATCATGGCCCGGGTGGCCGAGATCGGCACCGATCAGATCAGCAAGATCACGACCATCACCCAGAAGGCGGACCGCAACGCCGCCACTGACGAAGCGACCAAGGCGATCATGGCGACGCTGGCCGAGGAGTTTCCCGGCCGCGAGCGCGAGATCAAGACCGCGGTTCGCTCGCTCACCAAGAAGCTGGTTCGCCAGCGCATCGTCGAAGAGGGCGTGCGCATGGACGGCCGGGGACCGACGGACCTGCGGCCGGTGACGGCGTCGGTGGGGATCATCCCGACGGCGCATGGTTCGGGGTTGTTCCAGCGGGGCGAGACCCAGGTGCTCAACGTGGCGACGCTCGGCATGCCCCGCATGGACCAGCTCCTCGACACCATCGGCATCGACGAGAAGAAGCGCTACATGCACCACTACAACATGCCGCCCTACGCCAACGGCGAGGTGGGCCGGGTGGGCAGCCCGAAGCGCCGCGAGATCGGCCACGGACTGCTGGCCGAGCGGGCGCTGTTGCCGGTCGTGCCGCCGATCGCAGAGTTTCCCTACGCCCTGCGCCTGGTTTCTGAGGTCCTGGCATCCAACGGCTCCACGTCCATGGCGTCGGTGTGCGGTTCGACGCTGTCGCTGATGGACGCCGGTGTGCCGATCAAGGCGCCGGTTGCCGGTATCGCCATGGGCCTGGTGCACGTGGACGGCACCTACACCACCCTGACCGACATCCTCGGCGCCGAGGACGCGTTCGGGGACATGGACTTCAAGGTGGCGGGGACGTCGGACTTCGTCACCGCGCTGCAGCTGGACACCAAGATCGACGGCCTCCCGGCCGACGTGCTGGGCGCGGCGCTGCGCCAGGCCCGCGACGCCCGGCTGAAGATCCTTGCGGTGATGCACGACGCGATCGCGTCGCCCCGGCCGAGCGTGCGCGACACCGCCCCCAAGATCGTCAGCTTGGAGATCCCGATCGACAAGATCGGCGAGGTGATCGGGCCCAAGGGCAAGGTCATCAACGCCCTCCAGGCCGAGACCGGCACCGACATCGCGATCGACGACGACGGGTCGGTCGGCACGGTGAC
>JAUTXM010000267.1 GCA_030838025.1 Acidimicrobiaceae bacterium | reverse complement strand
TTCTCGCAAAAATCGAGCTTGATTCGTCGCACCCCGTACCCGCACGCGATACGTGTTCTCGGGGACTTGCGCTCCGCCCTTCGGCGCCCCGACTCGTCGCCTTGTCGACCGACCGATCGAGGATCGGATCCCGAAGCGTAAGAGGAGATGCTGGACATCGAGGGCTAGACGGTGGCTCGTGGTCCCGTAATAGGTGGACCCGCGCCGCCCTCGAAGATTTCGACCGACCGTGATCGAGCCGTCTGTGGCCCACAGGTGGTGAAGGAAGAGCGCCACCTTCTCGTCGGGCAAACCGAAAATGCTAGGGGGAACGAACCTCGTCGATGGCCTCGACTTCCACAACCCATGGGGCTCGAGCCACTCGCGCAGCCGGTGTGGACTTGGGAACCGTAACTGCCAGGTGTTGTGGACCCTCTCCGCGGCGACCTCAATACCGAACAACCGCTTCGCAGTCAGTTCTACTGCCTCTTTGTTGGCCAGGTCTGCCGTCGCATATTTGAACGAAGGACCCGTCGTCCCGCCGCCAATCAGATGAGCCGCCAACGTGAGCTCGTCGTCAGACCACGCATCGCCCAGCCGAAGCGGGGCGCCGATCTGCCGCGGCACAGCGACGAACGAACCGGGTTGCAATGAGTCAAGTCGTGCCCAGCCACCAGCGGTAAGGAACTGATGGTTCGCGGTGGCATCGACACTTCGGCCTGACGCCAGTCGCATAGTGAAGACCGGTTTGATGCCGGACGGAAAGGCATTCGTAAGTTTGGCGGCAACCATTCGTTGATGCTCGTCCACCGACCACACGAGCGGCTGTTCCTGGGTTAACACCAGTTCGCCCAGTGTGACTTCTTGGCCGTTGTCGGCTCGCAACAATCGAGTGGACGCCGGCATGCATCCCGACTCGCGCAGATCAGCGAGAACGGGTCGCTTGTCAGCTCGCATTTCGAGATTTCGGGACAGCTGGGACAACGCCACGACGGGGACCGTGAGCTCGCGGGCCAAGATCTTCAGTCCCCGGCTGATCTCGGAGACCTCGACTTGGCGGTTTTCGGCGCTGTGGCGGCCCGACATCAGTTGGAGGTAATCAACGACGATCAGTCCCAGGTCACCGAGGCGGCTTCGGAGCCGCCGGGCCTTGGCCCGGATCTCCATCACCGTGAGGTTGGGGTTGTCGTCGATGTACAGCGGCGCTTCGCCCAGGCGGCCGATGGCGTGGCTGATCTTGGGCCAGTCCGATTCCAGCAGCTTCCCGTTGCGGATCCTCGTCGAATCGACCCTCGCTTCGGAACACAGCAGGCGCTGCGTCACCTCGGAGTGGCTCATTTCGAGCGAAAAGAAAAGCACCGGCCGACGGGCTTCCATCGCCGCGTGAGCCGCCATCCCCAGGGCCATAGCAGTCTTGCCCATGGACGGGCGGGCCCCGACGATGATCAGGCTCGAGGGCTGCAGGCCCGACAGCCGCTCGTCCAGATCGAGGTAACCGGTGGGCACCCCGGTGATGGACTCGCCCCGGTCGTACAGCGCCTCGAGGCGGTCCAGGCTTTCGGACAACAAGTCGTGCAGCGGCCGCAGCGAGTCGGTGACCCGGCGCTCGGCCACCTCGAACACCAGTGTCTCGGCCCGGTCGACGGCCTCGGCCACATCCTCGGGCACCCCGTAGCCCATCTCGGCGATCTCGCCCGCCACCCCGATGAGGCGACGCAAGAGGGCGTGCTCCTCGACGATGCGGGCGTAGCGCCCGGCGTTGGTGGTGGCGGGGGTGTTGGCTTGGAGGGTGATGAGCGTCGCGGCACCGCCGATGGCGTCGAGCAGGCCCGCCCGGCGCAACTCGTCGGCGACGGTGACGGGGTCGGCCGGCTCGCCCTGGGCGTACAGGGAGCACACGGCGTCGAACACGTGACCATGGGCCGGCTTGTAGAAGTCGTCGGCTGAGCAGGTCTCGACCGCGGCCGCGATCGCATCTCGCGACAGCAACATGGCGCCGAGCAGCGACTCTTCGGCTTCCAGGTTGTGCGGCGGCACCCGCCCGGGCGAGCCCGAGGATCCCGGCGACCCGGATGAACCGCTACTCTGCCTGGCCCGTCCGCCCTGGCTGTTGTGCCCGAAGTTGCGGCGCCGAGCGTCGTCGAGGGATTGGACCATGACCGCCCCTACCCTCGCCCCTGGCCCTGTGTGGTCGCTAGAGGATGACGGTGTGAATTCCCTGTGGGTATCGAGAAGCTATCCCCAGGTCCAAACATGTGTTCGAGTGTAGGGCGTGGGTGTGACCACAACCCGGACGCGCCCGCGCGCCGGGCCAGGCCCGGCGCTCGGCCGCGCTACGAGGATGTCAGCTTCGAACGACGTCGATGGTGACCCGGAACTCCACGTCGGCATGCAGCTTGACGGGGACCTCATGGGTACCGAGGGAACGGATCGGCTCCTCCAGGTGAAGGCGCCTGCGATCCAGGTCGATGCCCGTCTGCTCGGTCACCGCCGCGACCACGTCGGCCGAGGTCACAGAGCCGAACAGCTTGCCCTCGGCACCGGCGCGAGCCAGGATGCGAATGACCTTGGGCACCAACTGCCGGGCCACCATCTCGGCCGCTTCCCGGTCGCGGGCGTCGCGCCGGTCGCGGGCCCGGCGCATGGCCGTCGCCTGGGCGTCCAGCCCGGTGCCGGCCACGATGGCGTGGCCCTTGGGCAGCAGGTAGTTGCGGGCGTACCCGTCCGCCACCTCGCGGATGTCGCCCCGTTTGCCCAGGTGGTCGACGTCGCTGCGCAGAACGACTCGCATTAGAACGGCTCCTCGTCCTCGTTGTTCTGGTAGCCGCTCGGCGCCTGGTTGGGCACCGGCCGGCTGCTGACGCCGGCGCTTGCGCCATCCCTCGCCGGGGCGGCGCCTCCGTCGGGACTGCGACGCTCGTTCTTCTCGATCTTGACCGTCGCCCAGCGCAGGCTGGGCGCCACCTCATCGGCGTTGATCTCGACCTTGGAGCGCTTCTCGCCCTCTTGGTTTTCCCAGCTGCGCTGGTCCAAGCGCCCGCTGACGACGACGCGGGTACCACGGGAACACGATTGGGCCACGTTTTCCGCCAGGGTGCCCCAGCAGATCACGTCGAAGAACGACGTGGCCTCTTCCCACTCGTTGGTTTGACGGTTCTGCCACCGCCGGTTGACCGCCAGCCCAAAGCTGGCGTTGGCCTGGCCGGTCGGCGTGAACCGCAGCTCCGGATCCCGGGTCATGTTGCCACTGATGCTGATGTTGTTGCCGTTGGACATGTCTCTTACGCTCCGTTCGTGCCTTTGTCCGCGCCGGCACCGGCTCCCGCCTCGACCTTGGCCGGCTTCGCCCGGCCGGAGGTCTTCTCGGGGACCCGGATCACCTTGTAGCGGATCACCTCGTCTGCGAGGTGCAGCATCCGGTCGAGTTCAGCCATCACGGGGGGGTCCGCCGTCGTCTCGATGAGGACGTAGTACCCCTCGTTGTGATGTTTGATCTCGTAGGCGAATCGCCGCCTGCCCCAGTAGTCGATGCGCCCCAGGGTCGCGCCCTTGGACTTGAGCAGCTGGGTGGCTCGATCCACCGTCGACCGGATGACATCCTCGTCCAGGCCGACGTTCAAGATCACCATGACTTCATACGGCCGCATAGCGGACCCTTACCTCCCTCTGGACCCGGCGTTGCCGCTCGGGGCCCCGGCGGCTCCGGGGCAGGGTTGTGTTGACCTCGTCATGGTACTGGACGTCTGCGATTGGTCCACCCCGCCATCATGGCAAAGGGGTGTGACGGCCATGATGATCACTTGGGTCCGGGGGGGTCGGAGGAGACTCCAGGGTGGTGGCCCACGGTCGGGCGTGACCGCAGTTTGTGACACCGGCTGACGCGCTAGCAGGACCCTCCGATCGCGATGGTCGATCCTGCGCCGGCGCCGATCGAGCCCAGCCGCCCGAGGGCCACCTCGAGGGCCACGGTGTAGGGCCCGTCGGCGTGGTAGAGCGGGCAGACCGCAGCCGACCCGCATGGTGTCATGTCGGTTGCCGATACGAAGTGTCCCGAGGCGTCGAACCAGGCGATCGACAAGGCGATGAGCGTGTCCTTCATATAGAACTGCGTCGTCGTGGGGTCGCCGAACTGGAACAACATGGCGTCGTAGCCCGCCAGATCGGTCCGGTTCATGAGGCCCTGAGCTTGCTGGGCCGCGGTGAGCGCCAGCAGCCCGCAGTGCCTCGAGGTGCTCCCGTCGGCGCGGCGGACCGAGAAGCCGATCTGGTCGAAGCCCGCGACCCGCGAGAGTCGGGCGCCGTTGGTGTCGATCGTGGGCCGGGCCGCCGTGTCGATGCCGCGGATCAAGAAGACGGCGAGGGCCACGACGAGGATTGCGACCGCGGCCCCGATGATCCAGCGCAGCGGGTGGTCGGAGGGTCGCGCGGGCACGGCCGCCATGCTCGCCGCTCAGGCGCGGCCGTACAAACCGATCACTTGTTCCTGGGCGACGCTCAGCTGGCGCGCCACCTCCCCGCTCAGGTGGTAGCTCTCGTCCGAGTTGGGAAAATGGTGGCCCCGGACGTCGCTGGCGAACGCCGCCATGGCGGCCACCGCATCGGCTTTCAAGGAGGCGTAGCGCCGCACGAATTTGGGCAACACACGATCTTCCAATCCGAGCAGGTCGTGGAACACCAGCACCTGGCCGTCACACGACGGGCCCGCGCCGATCCCGATGGTGGGCACACCGACGGCGTCGGTGATCATGGCCGCGACCGTGTCGGGGACCCCCTCGAGGACCAGGGCGAAACATCCCGCCTCGGCCAGGGCCCGGCCGTCGGCCACCAGCGCCTCGACCGCGTCGCGTTCCTTGCCCTGCACCTTGAATCCGCCCATCATGTGCAGCGACTGCGGGGTCAGGCCGATATGGCCCATGACGGGAATCTCGGCGTCGAGAATGGCCTCGATGACCGGCAGGCGCTTGCGGCCGCCCTCCAGCTTCACCGCCTGGGCGCCCGCCCGGATCAGCCGGGCGGCGTTGCGGACCGCCTCTTCGGCGCTCAGGTGGTAGCTGAGCCAGGGCATGTCGGTGATGACCATGGGCCGCGGCTTGGCTCGGGCAACCGCGGCGGTGTGGTGCTCCATGTCGGCCACCGTCACCGACAAGGTGTCGTCGTAGCCCAGCACCACCATGGCCAGCGAGTCGCCGACGAGGATCAGGTCGACGCCGGCGGCATCGGCAATGCGGGCGCCGGGCGCGTCGTACGCCGTGACCATGACGAGCGGCTCACCGGAACCCTTGCGGGCCCGGACTGCGGGCGCGGTGACCCCTGGGGCCATGTCGCCACCTCCTCTGTTTGTCCCGTCCAGCGCCCCACGGCTGCCGGCGGTGCCGCAATGGTACCCGCCGATCAGCGCTTGATCGTGGTCGTCGTGCGACCCTTGGCGGTGGTCGTCGGGTAGAGAGGAACGGTCGTCGTCGCCGAGGGCACCGTGGTGCCCGGCCGGCCTCGAGGCGCGGTGGTGGCCGGACCGCTCGGACCGCTCGGACCGCTCGGGCCAGTCGGGACGATGGACACCTTGGGCAACGTCGTCGTCGTGGCCGTTCCCGTCCCCTTCGGGAACGACACCAGGCTGCTGGGCGATCCGATCAGCGTTCCCGGGAAGGTCGTGACCGGGTTGAACGCCCCGGTATAGCTGGCGTTGGCGCCGTTGGCCGTCACCGCGGTCATGAAGTGCCGCCACAAGGTGGCCGGCACTCCCCCGCCTTGGGCGCCCCCCGAGGTGCCCCCGATACCGGTCATCGACTTGGAGCCGTCTCGGTAGCCCATCCACACCGCCGCGGTCAGCTTTGGGGTGTAGCCGATGAACCAGGCGTCGGTGAAGTCGCTGGTCGTCCCCGTCTTGCCCGCGATGGGAGTGCCGAAGTTGGCCCCGACGCCGGTGCCTTTCTGCACGACCTGCTGCAGGCAGTAGTTCAAGGTGTCGTTCTGGGCCTTGGTGAGGATCGGCTTGGGCGTGGGCGAGCCCCACGGGAGCACGGTGCCGTCTGAGGTCGTCACCTTGGTGATCACCTGGGGCGAGATGTAGCTCCCGCCCCGGGCGAAGGTTGAGTAGGCCGCCGCCATCTCCAGCACCGACACCTG
>JAUTXM010000105.1 GCA_030838025.1 Acidimicrobiaceae bacterium | reverse complement strand
GCAATGAAGAATCAGGCGGCGGCCGCGGTGGCCGGCGTTTCGATAATCGCGGCCCCCGCCCCGGCGGCGACCGCGGTCCTCGCCGTGATGGACCGCGTGGTCCACGTCCCGGTGGGCCCGGAGGCCCAGGCGGCCCGCGGCCGGTGCCGGGACCCTACGGCCCCGGCGACGGGTCACCGGAGCTGGCCACGACCAGGCGCCGCAGCGGCGCCTACGTCGTCGTGCTGGTGGTGATGCTGGCAATTCTGGGCGGCTTGTTGTTCCTGCTCGGCAAGCAACTGGGCGTGTTCGGCACCACGTCTACCGCTCAGGTGACGATCCCCACCGACATCGTCGGCAACCCCGTCGCCGATGTCCAAACCGAACTCCAGGCCTTGGGCCTCGACCCCAAGGCATCGTCACCCGCGGGCACCGTGATCGGCTCCGATCCCAAGCCGGGGACGACGGTCGCCAAGGGCTCCACGGTCAACCTGACCGTGGAGCCGGCTCCCGTCCAGGTCCCGGTGCCCGACGTGCGCAACCAGGATCAACAGACGGCGGAGAACACGCTGCGGTCCGCCGGATTGAGCCCGGGAACGCCGATCACGCAGAACTCCGACACCGTGCCCGCGGGCAGCGTGATCTCGGAGAACCCGACCCAGGGCACGTCGGTGGCCAAGGGGACCCAGGTTGTCCTCACCATCTCGCTTGGCAAGGCGCAGGTGAAGATCCCCGACGAGGCGGGCAAGGACCCGACGGTGGCGGGAGCCGAGCTGGGGGCCCTCAATCTCAAGGTGACCAGCGCCAACGAAGCGTCCAACGCCGAACCGGCAGGGAAGGTCACCCGGACCAATCCCGCGGCGGGCACCAGCGTCGCCGCCGGGTCGTCGGTGACGATCTACGTGTCGTCAGGTGCGCAGCAGGTGGCCGTCCCCGACGAACGGGGCCAGTCCGAGGCGACCGCCCGGGCGGCGCTGCAAGGCGCGGGCTTCGTCGTCGTGTCCACCAACCGGACGACGACCGACCCAACCAAGGACGGGACGGTCATCACGCAGAACCCGGTGGGGAGCACGGCGCCCAAGGGCTCGACGGTGACCATCGGGGTCGGTAAGTTCAGCGGGACGACATCCACCAGCGCGCCCCCGACAACCTGATCAGCGAGGCGCGACTACCGCGCAGGACTCCAGCCAGTTGGCCATCAGGCGGTGCCCCTCCTCGGTGAGGATCGACTCGGGGTGGAACTGCACCCCTTCGATGGGCAATGTTCGGTGGCGCAACCCCATGATCGTGCCGTCGTCGGTCCAAGCCGTGACCTCGAGCACGTCAGGAACCGAATCCCGTTCCACCACCAGCGAGTGGTACCGGGTGGCTTGAAAGGGATCCGGCAGGCCCGCCAGCACGCCCCGGCCGTCGTGGTGGACCAGCGACGTCTTGCCGTGCATCACCGACCCCGCCCGCACCACGACACCGCCGAAGACCTGGCCGATGCACTGGTGGCCCAGGCACACCCCAAGCACCGGCGTGCCCACCGCCCCGAAGGTGGTGATGACCTCGTTGCTGACGCCGGCATCCTCGGGGCGCCCCGGCCCCGGAGAGACGAGGATCCCGTCGGGAGCCATGGCGGTCACCGCGCCCACGTCGATGGCGTCGTGGCGGAACACCACCGGCTCGGCCCCCAGCTCGCCGAGGTACTGGACCAGGTTGTAGACGAAGCTGTCGTAGTTGTCGAGGACGAGGATGCGGGCGGCCACCTCAGCGAGCGTAGATTGCCGCCGCGCCTGGCGCCCCCGAGTTCGCGCCGACGGTGGCCGGGGCTATCCTCGCATCCATGGCGAGACGGACCAAGGACGCGCCTGGCAGGGTCACACCCAAAGGCGGCAGGGTCACCCCCAAGGGTGGGGCCAAGCCCGGGGCGCGGCCGGGAGCACCGACCCCATCAGGCCGCTACACCCCGCCGATCCCGAAGGTCTATAAGGAGAGCCCCCGCTGGGTCCCGGTCCTGCTACTGACGCTGCTGGTGGCGGGGATGCTGACCATCGTGTGCAACTACCTGGGCCTGCTGCCGGGTGGGGCGAAGAACGCCTACCTGTTCGTCGGCTTGGGATTCATCACTGCGGGCTTCATTACCGCGACCCGCTACAGATGACGGGCGGGTAAGCGCCAAGTTACAGGGGTGTTACCCTCCCCAGGTTTATCCACAGGGTGGGGACAGCGCGCTACTCCATGGTGGGAATCAGGTCCATGTCCTCCATGCAGTGCCGTGGCGGCGGCGGCAGGTCCTCCCCGGCCTTGGTCATGCGAACCTGGGCGCCGCACACCGTGCACTGGTATTTGAGGTTGACCCGCCGCAACTCGCCCTCGTCGGGAGTGGGCGCCGGGGTCGCCAGGGCACGTATGACGAACAAGCCCAGGCGCACGATCACCACGAACGCGACCACCGCGACGAGGATCTTGAAGACCATGCGCTGCGGCTAGCCCAGGCGCTCGATGATCATGGCGTTGGCCAGGCCGCCGCCCTCACACATCGTCTGGAGGCCGTAGCGGCCGCCTTGCCGTTCGAGCTCGTTCACCAAGGTGGCGAGCAGCTTGGTTCCCGACGCTCCCAGCGGATGGCCAAGGGCGATGGCGCCCCCGTTGACATTCACACGGGACATGTCGGGGTGAAGCTCCTTTTCCCAGGCCAATACCACCGACGCGAACGCCTCGTTGATCTCGATCAGGTCGATGTCGTCGAGGGTCAGTTTTCCCCGTTCCAGCACCCGGTTCGTCGCCGGAATGGGGCCGGTCAGCATGAGCACGGGGTCGACGCCGGCCAGGGCGAAGCTGTGGAAGCGGGCCCGCGGGGTGTAGCCGAGGGCGCTGGCCGTTTCCTCGCTCATGATGAGGGTGGCCGAGGCCCCGTCGGTGATCTGCGACGAGTTGCCGGCGGTGACCTTGCCGCCGTCGGCCTCGGGCTTGAAGGCGGCCTTGAGGGTGGCCAGCGTCTCGACCGTCGTCCCGGGGCGGATGCCCTCGTCGCGGCCCAGCAGCTCGTCGGGTTCGAGGACCTGGCCGCTCTCGCGGTCGCGGACCTTCACCGCCACGGGCACGATCTCTCGCTCGAAGCGACCCTCCTCGGTGGCGGCTTGCGCCCGCTGCTGGCTTCGGGCCCCATAGGTGTCGAGGTCGGTGCGGGACAGGTCCCAGCGCTCCGCGATCATCTCGGCCGAGATGCCCTGGGGCACCAGGCCCCCCGCCGGCTGGTAGCGGGCCATCACCTTGGGCCCGAAGGGAATGCCGGTGTTCGGGGCGAACATGGTCGCCCCCATCGGGACCAGGCTCATCACCTCGACGCCGGCCGCGAT
>JAUTXM010000262.1 GCA_030838025.1 Acidimicrobiaceae bacterium | reverse complement strand
GCCACCGGCCAGGGCGGCGAGGGGGTTGCGGGGCCGGGTGTCCGTGGCCGCCGCGGCGTGCTGACCCGGGTGATGGGTTTCCGGCAGCCGGCGCAGGGCAACCAGGGCGTTCATGCCCGCCAAGGCGGCCGCGACATAGAACGGCACCCGCGGTCCCGCCAGCGCCGCCAGCGCACCCAGGGCCGGGCCGGCCACGAAACCGATCCCGAAGGCCGCTCCGAGCAACCCGAAGAGGCGGGCTCGCTGCTCGGGGGTGGCGACATCGCTCACCGCCGCTTGGGCAACCGAGACGCTGGCGCCAGAGATGCCGTCCACCACCCGGCCGACGTAGAGCAGCGCGATACCCCCCGCCAGCCCGGTCAGCAGGCTGCCGACGCACGTGCCGACAAGGGAGAGCACCAGCACCGGCTTGCGCCCGATCCGATCGGACACCCGCCCCCAAATCGGTGAGAACAGAAAGCTGGCCGCGGCGAACGCCGATACCAGCCCGGTGGCGGTGGCCGACGAGACATGGAAACGGCGGGCGTAGACGGGCAGGATCGGGAACACCACGCCGAAGCCGATGAGGTCGATCGCGACCGCCATCCAGATGGTCCCGAATCCCGGCGGCAAGGGCTCACGGGACAGGCGGTGCCTCACCTGTAGCAGCCAACGCGACCGGGCTGCCGAGGTCAAATCGCGTTTTCCGGTTACGCTCTCGCTTGATGGGTCGAACAGCCGAGTCGTCCGCGGCGGACAACGACGGCCGCACAGGGGATCTGAAACAGTTGGCAGGCGCCGACGCCGCGATGGCGCGCGACCTGCACGACGCCTGGCAGCTGGCGTTTGTCGTCGTCGTTGACGGCGAACTGGCGACCAAGGCGGTGACCAAGGCGTTCATCGACGCCACCCCGACCGACTCCGTCGTACCTCCGTCGCGCCTGGAGCTGCTCGCCGCCGCATTCCGCATCGGCCTCACCCGAGCGGCCGAGAGCCCCGACCGTGAGTCCGATTCCGCCGTCACGACCGCCCTCTGGCAGCTGCCGGCAGAGCAGCGCGGCGCCCTTTGGCTGGCCAAGGTCAACGAACTCGACACCTCCGCCCTCGCCGCCGTGCTCGGTCTCACCGCACCCGACGCCGGCGAAGTGGCCGCTCGGGCCGCCGAGTGGCTGGACGTGGCGCTCGACCACGAGTCGGGCCCGCTGTGCTCGGAGGAGCTCAAGCTGGCTGATTTCATCGCCGGCCACCTCCCCTCCGACGAGGAGCGAGCGATGCGCCGGCACCTGCCGGACTGCCAGACCTGCCAGACCAAGGAGCGGGCGTTCGAGGAGCTGGCCGACTTGAAGGCCGTGCTGATGGCCGCCGTTCCGGAGCCTCCGGCCTGGTTGAGGATCGAGACGCTCGAGCATCAGGAGCGAAACGCGCCCACGAGTGGCACGGCCACCCTGGCCGAGGACCCCCGGCGCACGCCGGCGTTTCGACCGCTGGCCGCCTGCTGCGCCATCCTGCTGATCGTCGGGCTGATCGGCATGTTCCTCATCCGCCCGGCCAAGGGCAGCTCCGACCCGGTGGGCACGAGCGACCCGAGGGCGATCGTGCCTCAGTTGTCCGACACGTCAGCCAACGGTGCCCTCGTCGGCTCCTCGGTCGACCTGCCCGCCAGCGCCACGACCATCACGGTGACCACCACCAGCGTGCCCGCCGTGACCTTCCCGACGATTCCCGCGGGCGGAACGAAGAAGGGCAAGCCGTAACCTCGTTCTGGTACCAAAGCGCGGGAGTCTGGTAGGGATCTGCTGCTTTGGTCGGGATTTGCCACCCCAGCGGGGTGTCAACTCCCGACCAAAGACCCAGATCCCTACCAAAGCTCAGCGGCGGATGACCGTGCCCTCCGGGGTGTCCTCCACGATCCAGCCGTCGGCCTGCAGCTGGCCCCGGATGGCGTCGGCCTCGGCGTAGTCGCCTCGGCGGCGCGCAACGTCGCGAGCCGCGGCCTGGGCCGAGGCATCCTCGCCCGGCGCAACGGACGATCCGCCGATCTCGAGGCCGACGGCCCGGCACATTTCGTAGACGGCGGCGGCCAGCGGCTGGGCGGCGCCCACGTTCCCTTGGTCCGCCAGGGTGTTGGCCCGCTTGACCAGGTCGAACAGCTCGGCGATCGCCTGGACCGTGCCCAGATCCTCGTCCATCCGGGCCTGGAACCGATCAAGGGCGGCGGCGTCGGGCACCACCGCCGTCCGGGCATCGGGAAACCGACGGGCCAGGGCGTCGAGGCGTTCCATCCCCTGCTCCGCCGAGCTGAGGGTTTTGGGCGTCACCGTGAGGGGTGAGCGGTAGTGGGCTTGCAGGACGAGCAGCCGGTAGGCCCGGGGGTTGTAGCGCTCGAGGAGGTCAGGTAAGGAGATGACGTTACCCAGCGACTTGCTCATTTTTTCCCCACCTTCGGCGACCACCATGCCGGAATGGGCCCAGCGCCGGGAGAACCGCCGCCCGGCCGCCACCGCCTGGGCCCGCTCGTTCTCGTGGTGCGGGAACACCAGGTCGAGGCCCCCGCCATGCAGGTCGAAGTCGTCGCCCAGCAGGTCGAGCGCCATAACCACGCATTCGGTGTGCCAGCCCGGGCGGCCCGCACCCCACGGCGACGGCCACGACGGCTCGCCGGGCTTGGCGAACTTCCAGAGGGCGAAGTCGATGGGTGAGCGCTTCCCGCGTTCCTCGTCAACTTCGATGCGGGCGCCGACGCGAAGCGAGTCGATGGGTTGGTGGGCCAGGAGCCCATAGTCGGCGACTGCTTCGGCGGCGAAGTACACACCGTCGCCGCCGGGATAGGCCTTGCCCCGCTCGATCAACTCGGCGATCAGCTCCACCATGCGCTCGACGTACTCGGTGGCGTGGGGCTCGCTGGTGGGACGCTCCACGCCGAGGCGATCCATCGACTCCCACCAGGTGACCTCGTACTGGCGAGCCACGTCGGCGGCGCTGCGCCCCTCGGCATTGGCCCGGTCGATGATCTTGTCGTCGATGTCGGTGACGTTGCTGACGAAGTTGACGTCGAGCCCCGACCAGCGCAGGTAGCGCCGGATGATGTCCCAGACGAGGGCGAAGCGGCCGTGCCCGATATGGGGATCGGCGTAGACGGTCGAACCGCACACGTACATCGACACCCGACCGGGATCCCGCAGGTCCAGCTCTTGCAGCGTTGCCGTTGCAGTGTCGTGAAGGCGCAGCACCCCTGTACCGTAGCGGGACGATGCCGCCCAACGTTCCCGACAAACCGTCGCTTGACGGCCTGGAGAAGGCCTGGGACGAGCGGTGGGCGCAGGCCGGGACGTACCGTTTCGACCGGTCGAAGAGCCGCAGCGAGATCTACGCGATCGACACGCCCCCGCCGACGGTCAGCGGCTCGCTGCACATGGGATCGGTGTTCGGGTACGTGCAGACCGACTCGCTGGCCCGGTACCACCGGATGCGGGGCGACGAGCTCTTCTACCCCATGGGGTGGGACGACAATGGGTTGCCGACCGAGCGCCGCGTCGAGAACTACTTCGGCATCCGCTGCGACACGTCGCTCCCCTACGACCCGACGTTTGTCCCGCCGACGTCGCCTGATTCGAAGCGCAAGGTGGCGTGTTCCCGGGCCAACTTCGTGGCGCTGTGCGCCTCGTTGACCGTCGAGGACGAGCGGGCGTTCGAGGAGTTATGGCGACGCGTGGGGCTGTCGGTCGACTGGTCGCTCACCTACACGACCATCGGTGAGCGAGCCCGGCGGACGAGCCAGGTGGCCTTCCTGCACAACCTGGCCCGCGGTGAGGCATACCAGGCAGTCGCGCCCAGCCTGTGGGATGTCACCTTCCAGACGGCCGTCGCCCAGGCGGAACTGGAGGACCGGCCCGTCGGTGGTGCCTACCATCGCTACGGATTCGCGCCGACCGCCGGTAACGGCCCCTCGGTGCTGGTGGACACCACCCGGCCCGAGTTGCTGGCGGCGTGCGTGGCGCTCGTGGCCCACCCCGACGATCCCCGCTACCAGCCGCTGTTCGGCACGACCGTGCGTTCGCCTCTGTTCGACGTCGAGGTGCCGGTCACAGCGCACGAGTTGGCCCAGCCTGACAAGGGCACGGGCATCGCCATGATCTGCACGTTCGGCGACACGACCGACGTGACGTGGTGGCGGGAGCTGCAACTGCCCACCCGGGTGATCGTCGAACGCAACGGCCGCCTGCAGGCCGAGGTCCCGGCGTGGATCACGTCTTCGGCGGGCCAGGCGGCCTACACCTTGTTGGCGGGCTTGACCATCCGCCAGGCCCAGACCCGCATCGTGGAGATGCTGCGCTCGGCCGACTTGCTGGTGGGCGAGCCCACGCCGGTCACGCACCCGGTCAAGTTCTTCGAGAAGGGTGACCGGCCCCTCGAGATCGTGGCGTCACGGCAGTGGTACATCCGAAACGGGGGCCGGGACCCCGAGCTGCGCAAAGCGCTGCTCGAGCGGGGCAAGGCCCTGCGGTGGCATCCGAGTTGGATGTACCAGCGCTACGAGAGTTGGGTCGAGGGCCTCAACGGCGACTGGCTGATCTCGCGTCAGCGCTACTTCGGGGTCCCGTTCCCCGTGTGGTACCCGGTCGATGCCGGCGGCGAGGTCGACCATGACCACCCCATCCTGCCCGCCGAGGTGGACCTGCCCATCGACCCGTCGTCGGACCGGCCTGGAGGGTTCTCCGAGAGCCAACGGGGCCAGCCCGGGGGCTTCGTGGGTGACCCCGACATCATGGACACCTGGGCCACGTCGTCACTGTCGCCCCAGATCGCCACCGGCTGGGTCGACGATCATGACCTCTTCGCCCGCACGTTTCCCATGGATCTTCGACCCCAGGGGCCGGAGATCATCCGGACGTGGCTATTCGACAGCGTGGTGCGGGCGCACTTCGAGCACGACGCCCTGCCCTGGGACCATGCCTCGCTCAACGGGTGGATCCTCGACCCGGACCGCAAGAAGATGTCCAAGTCACGGGGCAACGTGGTGACGCCGATCGACGTGTTGGATCAGTTCGGGTCCGACGCGGTGCGGTACTGGGCCTGTTCTGCCCGGCCCGGTACCGACACGGCGCTCGACGTCAACCAGTTCAAGATCGGTCGGCGCCTGGCGATCAAGCTGCTCAACGCGTCCAAGTTCGTGCTGGGCCTGTCGGGTGAGGGAACCGAAGGGCTCCCGACCGAGGCGCTGGACCTGGCGTTGTTGGCGCGGTTGGCGTCGCTCGTCGACGACGCCACGGCCGCGTTCGAGGGGTACGACTACGCCCGGGCGTTGGAGCGGACGGAGTCGTTCTTCTGGTCGTTCTGCGACGACTACGTGGAGTTGGTCAAGAGCCGGGCCTACGGCACGCTGGGCGAGGACCGGGCGGCGTCGGCCCAGGCGACGCTGCGTATCGCCCTGTCGACGCTGCTACGACTGTTCGCCCCGTTCCTCCCGTTCGTCACCGAGGAGGTCTGGTCGTGGTGGCAGGAGGGTTCGGTGCATCGGGCTCCGTGGCCCTCGGCTGCGGGTGTCGCCGGTGTCGCCGGCGCGGGTGGCGGTGATGCTGCGGTCCTCGACGACGTGGCGTGGGTGCTCGGGCAGATCCGCTCGGCCAAGAGTGGGGCCAGCAAGTCGATGCGGTGGCCGGTCTCCCGGGCGGTGGTGGCCGCCAGTCCTGATCGCCTCGCCCGCATCGCACAGGCGGCCGGGGACTTGAAGGAGGCGGGGACGGTGGCCGACCTGGTGCTGCAGCCCGCGCCCGACGGTAGCGAGGACAGCGTCAGCGTCGAGCTGTCCGCGACAGCCGACTGACGGAGGTTGGCGCCACATCGACGTAACGTGGCGCCGACCAGGTGGGCCGTGACCCGGTCGATTGAGAGGAGCGCAGCATGCCGATCAACCCCGACGCCGTTGGTGCCCGGGGTGACCCCGTTGACAAGTCGTGGACGTCGACCGACTGCCTGCTCTACGCCCTTGGGGTCGGTGCCGGCTCGATCGATCCCACCGGGTTCGAGCTGGAGTTCACCACCGAGAACAGCACCGAGGTCACCCAACGGGCCCTGCCCACCTTCGCCGTGGTGGCCGGTTTCGGGCTGAGCTCGGCGTTCAACAAGGTGGGGACCTTCAACCCGTTCATGCTGGTCCACGGCGAGCAGGCCTTCGAGCTGCACGCCCCCCTGCCCGTCGAGGGACAGATCTCGACGGTCACGACCATCACCGGCATCTACGACAAGGGTTCAGGCGCTGTCATCGCGACCGAGTCGGTATCGACCGACATGGCGACGGGTCAACCGCTGTTCACCAACCGGGCGTCGGTGTTCATCCGGGGCGAGGGCGGCTGGGGCGGCGAGCGCGGTCCCTCGGGCAAGGCCGAGCCCCCTTCCCGCGACCCCGACCACCAGGTGACCTACTCGACCCGGACCGACCAGGCGCTGCTGTACCGGCTCAACGGGGACCGCAACCCGCTCCATTCGGATCCGAAGTTCGCGGCCATGGCGGGGTTCCCGAAGCCCATCTTGCACGGGTTGTGCACGTACGGCTTCACCGGCCGGGCGCTCCTCCACACCTTGTGTGACTCCGACCCCGACCGTTTCCTGGCGATGGCGGGGCGTTTTTCCAAGCCCGTCTTCCCCGGCGATGACCTCACGATTTCGCTGTGGGCACTCGACGAGGGCGAGGCCTTCTTCCAGACCTCGACCCCGGGCGGTGGCGTCGTGATCGACGCCGGCCGCTGCACGTACCGATAGCCAGCTAGACCCTCGGCTTAGGGCCTCGGCTAGGCCCGGTGCTGGCCGCTCGGCGTCGTCGAATCCTCCTTCAGGATGACCCGGGCGGCGCGATCCCAGGTGAGGTAGTTCCACGACCAGTTGACCAGCACCACGATCCGGTTGCGGAAGCCCACCAGGAACACCAGGTGCACGGCCAGCCACGACAGCCAGCCCAGGGTGCCTCGCAGCTTGAGGCCGCCCGGTATCTCGGCGACGGCCGCCCGCCGGCCGATGGTCGCCATCATCCCGTGGCTGTGGTAGCGGAACGGTTTGGTCGGGCGGCCCGTCGTGCGGCGTTTGATGGTCCGGCCCACGTGGCGGGCGCCCTGGATGGCGACCTGGGCAACCTGCGGTAGGGGTTTTCCGTGCCGGTCGGTCGTCGCTGCCAGGTCGCCGATCACGAACACCTCGGGATGACCGGGCAGGGTCAACTCTTTTGTGACCTCGATGGCCCCGCCCTTGCCCTTGGCGACGTCGAGCATGTCCGCAAGGGGGTTGGCCCGGATGCCGGCGGTCCATACGGTGGTCATCGTGGCGACGCTCGAGCCGTCCTTGAACGTCACGTGATCGGCGTCGAGCGCCGAGATGGCGGTGTTCAGACGGACATCGACCCCCTTGGCCCGCAGGGTCTCCAGCGCATGGGCCTGGGAGCTGGGCGCGAAGCCGCCGAGGAGGTGGTCGAGCATCTCGACGAGCACCACGCTCGACTTGGTGACGTCGAGGTGGGGAAAATCGCGGGCCAGGTTCTGGCCGATCAGTTCGGTCAGCGCGCCCGAAAGCTCGACACCGGTCGGACCGCCGCCCGCCAGGACGAACGTCAAGAGCCCGCTGTCGACCAGTTCGGGGCAAGCGTCCGCCCGTTCGAAGCAGGAAAGGACGTGGTTGCGCAGGCGCACCGCATCGGGGAGGGTCTTGAGCGGGAACGCGTAGTCGTCCACGCCGGGAATTCCGAAGTCGCTGGTCGAGGAGCCTGCGGCGAGGATCAGATAGTCGTAGGCGAGGTCCGCCTCGTCCGCGACCTGGACGAGTTGTCGGTCGAGGTCGACATCGCTGACGGTGCCCAACCGGACGTGGACGTTGGAGCGCTCACCGAACATGCCCCGCACCGGGTGGGCGATGTCCTCGGGACCGAGTCCCGCAGTGGCCACCTGGTAGAGCAACGGCCAGAACCCGTGGTAGTTGTCGCGGTCGATCAGGGTGATCTCGAACGGGCCGTCCATCAGCTCTTTGGTGGCGTTGATCCCGCCAAAGCCGGCGCCGACGATGACGACGTGCGGTCGGGGGCCAGGGGTCATGGGATTTCGGCCTCCTTTGAGTCGTGTGCTGTCTACCATCCTGCCGTGACCCCTCAGTCCCCTCGATCGACTGGTGTTTCGGCATTTGGCGGTTGGCCCGACGAGGCGCTCGAATTCTTCGAGGGCCTGGAAGCGGACAACACCAAGGCGTACTGGGAGCCGCGAAAACCGGTCTACGAGCGAGCGGTCAAGGCCCCGATGGAGGCGTTGCTGGCGGAGGTGGAGGGGGAGTTCGGCTCGTTCAAGCTCATGCGTCCGTACCGGGACATCCGCTTCAGCGCCGACAAGACGCCGTACAAGACCAACATCGGCGCCGGGTCGAGCACCGGTGCGGGCGGGGTCTACGTGAGCTTCTCGGCCAACGGGATCTATGCAGGTGGGGGGACGTGG
>JAUTXM010000247.1 GCA_030838025.1 Acidimicrobiaceae bacterium | reverse complement strand
CTCGGCGGGTCCGCTGTTCGAGGTGGCGCCGTCGTCGGGTGCGACGGAGGTGATCGTGTACTCCGACGACCACGATGCCGCCCTCACGTCGCTCGGCATCGATCGCCTGCACCTGCTCGTCGACGTGTGGGCGCAGCGCTACGCCGCGCTCGGCGGCCGAGATGACGTCGCCTACGTGTTCGTGTTCGAGAACCGCGGCGAAGCGGTCGGCGTCACCCTCCATCACCCCCACGGCCAGGTGTACGCCTACCCCGAAGTGCCGCCGCTGCCCGCCCGGGAGCTGACGGTCGCCCGAATGCACCTGGCCGAGCGCGGCACATGCGTCCTGTGCGACGTGGCACAGGCCGAGCAGGGCGCGGCGGTGCGCCTGATCGCGCTCAACGACGCCTTCGTCGCCTTCGTGCCCTTCGCGGCTCGCTTTCCCTACGAGATCCATGTCGTGGCGCGCCGCCACGCACCCTCGCTGCTCGACCTGAGCGACCGGGAACGCCGGGCCTTGGCGGCCATGCTCGGCGAGGTCGTGACCGGATACGACCAGCTGTTCGGATTTCGCCTTCCCTATGTCATGTCCATGCACCAGGCACCCACCGGTGACGGCGACTGGGACGCGGTCAGCCACCTCCACATCGAGTTCACGCCCGTGCACCGCCGCGCCGACCGGCTGAAGTATCTGGCCGGTTCAGAACTCGGGGCGGGCGCCTTTCTCAACGACGTGATGCCGGAGCAGGCGGCCGCCGAGCTGCGGGCCGCGCACGCCGCACCAGCACCTGCACCTGCACCTGCGCCCCCCGGGGCCTAGGACCATGGAAGCCTTTGCCCCCGGGCGGGTCAACCTCATGGGCGACCACACCGACTACACCGGTGGCCTGGTCCTGCCGATGGCGATCGACCGGGGAACGACGGTGATCGGCGCCCGGGCCGGCAACGACGGCATTCGACTGCGCTCGGCCGAGCTCCCAGGCGAAGCCGTCGTGCCCCTCGATGTGAGCGATCCCAAGGTGACCGAACCGCCGTGGGCTCGCTACGTCGCAGGCGTGGTGGCGGCAATCAAGCCTTCCCATGGCTTCGTCGGTCAGGTGTCGACCACGCTTCCCGTCGGCGCCGGCCTGTCGTCGAGCGCAGCGCTGGAACTGGCCGTCGCCTTGGCGCTCGGCTTCGAAGGGTCCGCCCTCGAGCTGGCGCAGGCCTGCCAGCGGGCCGAACAGGCCGCCAGCGGCGTGCCGTGCGGGGTCATGGATCAACTGGCTTGCGCCGCCGGCGTCGAGGGCCATGCCCTGCTGATCGACTGCGCCGCCCTCACCGTCACGCCCGTCCGATTGCCCGACGAGGTCGAGGTGGTGGTCGCCCACTCCGGCGAGGGCCGCCGGCTGGCCGATTCCGCCTACGCCGAACGCCGCCGGAGTTGCGAGGCGGCCGAGGCCGAGATCGGGCCCCTCCCCCGGGCGGATCTGGCGGCCGTGGCGCGGATCACAAACGCCGAGGTGAGGGCCCGGGCTCGCCACGTGGTGACCGAGAACGAGCGCGTCGGGGCGTTTGTGGAGGCGCTGCGGGCCGGCGATCTGGTCCGCTGCGGCGCCCTCATGGCGGCCAGCCACGAGAGCCTGCGAACCGACTTCGACGTGTCCACCGCCCGTCTCGACGAACTGGCCGCCGAACTCAGCTCTACTGCGGGCGTCTTCGGTGCCCGCCTGACCGGGGCGGGATTCGGGGGCTGCGTCGTGGCCTTGACCCGGCCCCAGGCACTGCACGTCGGCTGGAGAGTCCGTGCGGTCAACGGTGCGCGCGTGGTGACGGACCGAAAAGGCTGAATAGCGGGGAAAAGGGAGCGTCGTGCTCGTGAGTCGTCGCGCCCCGCGTGGCATTCCTGTGGCGAGGCAAGGGCCGCCTGATTGACGGGCACCGCAACGACCGAACAGTCCTGTGCGCAGCCCATTGACTTCAATCTCGGTCTCGGGTAGGGAGGTCGTCATGAACCGTCCGGAGGGGTTTGCGTTGACCAAGGCCGGTACTCCTTCCTGGGAACGCTCACCAGCTTCTCGACTCCCCTGTTCCCCGCGTCCGCGGAGTGAGGCTCGATCAATGGGTCTACGGCTGGCCGTGAATCCGACCGGGTGGGAGTCTTCGCCCGCACATGAACAGCGCCAGGTCCTGGGCCGAACCGCTCACCAGCGCGCCCGAGCCGAACGTCCAATCGATGTCGGTCGCACGGAGGCGCTTGCCCTCGAGATCGAACCCGAAGTGTTCGTGCGTGCCGCCATGAGTGAGGTCATCGAGGACGGCGCGGATCGTGTCGTCTGACGATCGGCGCGCGGCCCCGAGCGGGACGGTGATGTCGAGACCATGGATCACGACGTGATTGAGGGCGCCTGAATAGCCACCCCCGGGCGGGGTCCACTGGTGCATCGCCTCCTCGCGCATGTTGTCTACGAGGGCCTGGCAGGAGAGCCCGGCGTCGCTGGCCGCGATGCGATTGGAGAGGTGGGTGAAGTCGCCGTTGGAAGCCTGCAACTCGGCATAGAACTCCGCCGCGGAGTAGCGGGCGGCCATGGTCATGTGCGCGACGACCTCCCGAACCCGCCAGCCTTCGCAGAGCGACGGGGTATCCCATCGCGCCTCGGGAAGCGTGTCGAGCAGGTCGCCAAGCGCGAGGAACTCCTCGGCCACGGCGCGTTGCAGATCCACGTCGGTCGGTGTCGTCATGGGTGGTCACAGCCTTTCTGATCGACGAGCGTCGCGGCCGTCGAGCCAGCGCGGTTCATCGGCTTCGCTTCGTTCGTAGCCATCAGACCGCAGGCGCCACCGGAACTCATCGGTCGACGAGGAACTGCCGGCCGCAAGGCCCGCCGCGTGACCTCCTGATGGCGCAGGTGTCAGATCCGCGCTGGGGTCAGCATCACGGTGATCCTGGCTGGGGCGACGAGTTGGATCGTGTCAATACCCGAGACCATCGGAACGCCGATGAAACACGTCTCGATGGTGCTGGCGCTCGGAACGGTGCACGGCTCCACCGTGAGCGGGTGGGTAAATCCGCCGGCTCCATTGGTCGTGACGTCAATCGCGTTGGCGGCAACACAGGGGTTTTGCGTGACCATCCAGCCCGTTTGCGAGCACTCGGCCACGTGGTAGGTGGCGTTGGGCGCGAACCCCGACCCGGTCAGGGTGGTCACCGTCCCTGCGGGAATGTTACGCGAGGGGTTGGCGGCAATCTGAGGTGACACGAAGGTGATCGAGACGGAAGCGTCAACGGCCTTGGCGCCGCCGTTGATCGGGCTGAAGACGGCGCTGGCCGTGCCTTGGCAGGGAAGCGTCAGGAACGGCGAGATGAACAACGGAGTCTGGTAGGCGCTGAGGTTGCCTAGGTGGACGATCCTGATGAGCGGAAGCATCGGGTCTGAGGCAGGTATATAGAGGTCGACGCTGATCTGATGGGCCCGGCCGGTGAACCCGGGTCGAATCGCGGTCGATGCCGCCAACTGGAGCACCTTGGCGCTCTGGCCGGCGATGGGATGCCCGTTTCCGGCCGCGGTCGAACAACCGGTGACACTGATCAGGGAGGAGACCGACCGGCCGTTGACGACCCCGACGAAGGATTGGCGCGGCTGAATACTTGGTGCTGCCGCCGCGGTGCCGGCGCCGGCCGCGAGCGCCAGCGCCGCAGCCATGGCCCCAATGACGAGACGTTTCATCTGCTCACCCTTTCGTCGGTTGACACCCTTCATGACGCATCAGCGGAGGAATAGGTTGCCTCGGCGAAGGTCCCCGTATCGTGGCCAGCGTGCCTTCGCCCCCGCGCCCCGATCCGATCGCCGCCCTGAATCAGGTACTGAGCGAGGTGATCGACGTCGTGCAGGACGTGAAGCAGGCCCACCGGAAGGTCCCTGAGACACACGCCCTTCACGGCATCCTCGACCGGCTCTTCGAGGACTTGGGGACGTGGGCCCGGCTGCTCATGGACCGCGACGTTGCCCTTGGCGTTTCGCCGCTCGGGCTGATGCCGAGCGTCGCCGGTCGGACGCCACCCAACCTGTGGCCCCAGGCTGCCACCGATGGCGACGTCCGGCGAGTCATTGGCGAGCATCTCGACCGGCTCGAGCGGCACGTGGCCGCGGCCCTGGCCGAGCAGGACGACGAGGGGTCGCGGAGGGTTCTCGAAGGCGTGCGGCAGGGACTCCTCGCCCATGAGCAGGCGCTGAGCCAGCTGTGAAGTTGACGGCGTTCGGCGCAGCGGGCTCGGCGTGATCCGCGGCACCCATCAGCGTGGGATGGCGCTCAGGGGCGCCGCGGCCACCCTTTTCCCCAGATTGCCTAGCCGTTGACCTCAGCCAATGCCGTGGGAAGGCCCCGGGCGTTGGTCTGGGTGTTGTACCGGGTGGTGTCTCCGACCGCGATGCAGAGGCGCGGGGTGGGGCACGCCACGCTGCGCAGCGCGCTGTAGAAGGCGCCGACGGGGCTGGCCGCCGGTTGGACCGACCAGCGGGTGCCGTTCCAGTCTTCGGCCAGGGGTACGAAGTCGCCGTTGGCGTTGCCGCTGTCGTAGTTGCCGACCGCGGTGCAGTCGGTGGTGGTCGGGCACGCCACGCCGGCGAAGGGCGCATTGTGGGTGCCGTTGACGCCGTCCACGGCCGGCGGGTTCGGTGTGGCCTGGACTACCCAGGCGGTGCCGTTCCAGTGCTCGGCCAGCGTGACGCCGGGGTGGGGCGCCGGCGATGGCGTCCACTGCCCGACCGCGGTACAGGCATCGGGCGCCGGGCAGGAGACGCCGCCTTCCAGGGTGCCGTTCGGGCCGTCGGTGCCGGTCGGGTTCGGTGTCGACTGCACCTCCCAGGACGTGGCGTTCCAGTGCTCGGCGAACGTCAGGAAGTTGAAGTTGCTGTCGACGAGGAGGCCGACGGCGGTGCAGGAGCGCTCACTCGGGCAGTCGACTCCGCTGAAGGCGACGTAGATGGCGCCGCTCGGACTCGGCGTCGACTGGATCTCCCAGATGGTGCCGTTCCACCGCTCGACCAGGGTCTTGACGGCCCCGGCGTTGTCGACATACCCGCCCGCCGCCGTGCACGTGGTCCTCGTCGTGCACGACACGCTGGTGAGGAAGCTGCCTGCGGAATTCGAGTCCGCGGCCGATGGCTGCACGCTCCAGGTGCTGCCGTTCCAGTGTTCCGCCAGCGGGGAAACGAACCCGGTGTTGTCGGTGACCGTGCCGACTGCAACGCAATCGCGCCGCGAGGTGCACGAGATCGACCCGAAGGCGGCGTCCGCGGCGTTCGAGAGTCTGGCCGTGGACTGGACGGTCCAGGCGGAGCCATCCCACGCCTCAGCCAGGGCGAGCCTCGTCCCGATGGCGTCGAAGTAGTAGCCGACCGCCATGCATTCCCGGGCAGACCCGCACGACACGCCCGTGAGCGCGTAGGCGGTGGCGCCGGAGGGGTTGGAACTTCTGGCGATGGCCCACTGGTCACCGTTCCATTGCTCGGCCACGGTCAGGTTGGTGCCGTTTCCTCGGGTGTAGAGGGCCGAGCCGATCGCCAAGCACGCGGTCTGGGAAGGGCACGAGACACCGACCAGATCGGTCTGGAGGGCGCCGTCGGGGCTCGGCAGCGTCTGCGCCGCCCAGCTCGTGCCGTCCCAACGCTGGGCAATCGGTTCCGAGAACCCCGTCTGTCCGACGGCGGTGCAACTCGTCGGCGTGGTGCACGCCACGGCGTTGAGGAAGTCGAGCGTCGTGCCCGTCATTGGTTCGACGATCCACGTCGCGCCATTCCATTGCTCGGCCAGCGCGCCACCGGCTTTGGTCGACTTCGCAGTGAAGTTGCCGACCCCGGCGCAAAACGTGGCGCTCGTGCACGACACCGCGGTGAGGGTGGTGCCCGAGGCGTCAACCGGAATGGCAGCCGCCTGAATCTGCCAGTTCGCGCCGTTCCACCGCTCGATGAGCGCTTGTGGCAAGAAGTTGGCGGTCGCCGTTCCGACCGCGGTGCAGGCGGTGGCGGCCGTGCAGGACACGCCCTTCAGGACACTGGCACTGGCCGCGGGGTCCGAAGCGTTGGGGGTCGATTGGATCTGCCACGTCCCACCATTCCATCGCTCGGCGAGCGTCATGTTGCGGTGGCCGCCATCTTGGGAGTACCCGACGGCGGTGCAGTCCGCCGGCGAGGCGCACGACACGGCGCTGAGGTAGCTGTCGACGGCGCCGTCGGGATTTGGTGTCGCCTGGATCTGCCAGTCATGGCCGTTCCATCGCTCGGCCAGGGTCACGTGTGCGCCTGAGGCGGTCTGGAGATTGCCGACGGCGGTGCAGGCGATGGCCGCGGTGCAGGACACACCGGCGAGAAACGTGCCCACCGCGCCCGCAGGTCGGGGGAGGGACTGGCCGGTGGAACGATTGCCGTTCCAACTGTCCACCAACGCGGCGTCGCGGCCCTCGCTGTCTTGGGCCACGCCCACTGCGATGCATTGGGTGGCGGACGGGCAGGACGTGGCGGTGAGCTGACCATTCGGGGCCAGCGCCGCCGCGGGCACCGCTCGAATCGACCAAGTCCCGTCGGCGGTTGCAGCCGTCGACGTTCCGGCTCCCACCAGGCAGGACGCGAGGAGCACCAGCGCGAACGCCCCGCCACCGAGTCGACGGCTCGAGGCGTGTCGTGGTACCGCGATGGTGTCGGGCGCGTATTCGTTCATCAGTTGTCGCTTTCCTTCGTCAGGCGTGGCGGGCGACGGCGGCGTCAAGGCCGATCGCGGGAACGATCCGATCGAGCCCGAAATGCGCCGCCTCGTTGACGGCCCGCACGGACTGTGCTGAGGTGGCCTCGAACACGCAGAAACAGGTGTCCTCGGCCGGGACGAATGTCGAGTGCACGTAGCGAACGCCGGCCTGACCGTCGGCGCAGGCCACGCCCACGCGAGCTACCGCCGCCGCCAATGCATCCAGATCGGTGACCGGCAGGTAGCGCTCGACCAGAAAGATGTTCGTGTCGGGCTCGTTGTGGATCACATCAGTTGACGGTACCGACGGTCCCTCCTGGTGGCGTCGGTGGTACTACGCAATCATGGGTGCGCCGGGAGGGCGCGGGCGAGTTCGGTCCGGGAACGGACACCGAGTTTGCGGTAGATCCGACCGAGATGGCTTTCGACGGTGCGCACGCTGACGAACAGCGCCGTGGCCACCTCGATGTTGGTGTGGCCCGCGCCCACCAGATCGGCCACCCGCATCTCGGTCAGGGTGAGCGTGAACTGCCCGGCGACCCTGCCACCGAGGCGGCGCAGCTCGGCCCGAGCGCGGTCGGCATACAGCGGTGTGCCCAACTCGACGAACATCGCGGCCGCACGGTCCAGGGCCTGGCGGGCCTCGCTGCGGCGGCCTGCCCGGCGCAACACCTGGCCCGTCCAGAGCCGGGTGCGCGCTTCTTCGAACGGCATCCCCACTGCCGCATGCTCCTCCAGGGCCGCGGTGAGCGCCGCGATGGCGCCCGGCAGCTCGCCGGCCGCGGCCAGCAGCAGACCGCGGCACCGTCCGGCCATGGCCCGCGACCACGCCGGCTGGGCGCCCGCGCTTGTGGCGAGCTCGTCGGTGAGCCGACTCGCCTCAGCCATGCGGCCCAGACCGATCAGGCTCTCCACCGCGTCGGCGTGGATGCGCAGGATCGCGGGCTCATTGACCCCGAGCTCCTGGGAGATGGACATGGCTCGCAGGAAATGCTCGGCGGCCGAGGAGAAATCGTCGACTGACAGCTCGGCGAAACCGAGACTTCGCAGGTCACAGGCCACATCCGCCAGGTCATGCTGGGCTTCGTCATGGGCCAGGGCGACGGTGGCGATGTGGCGCGCCTGGTCGATGTGGCCGACGAGCGCCTCGGCGAGGGCGTGAGCCGCCGTCACTGACGGCGAGCCGATTCCGGTCCGCGCCGCCAGGTCCACCCCTTCGGCCACGTAACGCAACGCCTGCGGGTAGTCCCCCGCCCAGCACTCCAGCAGCGCCAGGTGGCCGAGAATGTTGGGCAACGCGCCGTCGTCGCCTTCGTCCTCGGCGCTCTTGCGCATCTCGAGCAGCCAGGACCGGGCCTCGGCGAACTGCCCGGCGAAGCGCAGCAGCATCCCCCGGCACATGCCGACCCGGTCGATCACGGGAACCGGTTCGCTTTCCGCCTCGGCGAGCGCGGCCCGCTCCAACAACGGCCGCGACAGGCCCTGACCCAGGCGCAGTTCGTGGTAGGCCACGTTCTTGAGTGCGCTGGCGAGGACGTCGGCCGGGGGGTCGTCGACCTGTTCCATCAGTTCCACTGCCATCCGGGCGTGGTCGAGCAGTCGGGGTGCGTCGTAGGGAGCCAGATCGGCGAGCGCGGCGTGGCAGCGAGCCAGGAGCAGCCGGTCGCGGCCCGCCTCGCGCATCGCCTGCTCACACCACCCGGCAGTGACCACGCTGCCGCCGGTCCAATACTCGATGGTGGCCAGCAACAGCAACGCCGGGACGCGGGCTGATCCGGGTGTCGAGCTGTCCAGCGCCGCCGTCGCCATCGACCGCGCCCGGTCGGGAAAGCCGATATGGAACAGGTATTCGGCGGCCGCCACCCGGCGCCGGCGCAGGTCGCCGTCGCGACCTGGCGGCGTGCGACTGATCGCCAGCTCGGCCAGCTCCGCGGCAGTGTCCCGGCGGCCTCTGACGCGGGCATGGTGCGCGGCCAGTTCGAGCGCATCGGCGACGTCGGCATCGGGGCCGGTGTTGCCCAGCGCAAGATGGCGGGCCCGTTCCTCTGGATCGGCGGTCACCGCGGCCAGCCGCCGGTGGAGCGCCTGGCGATCCGCGGCGTCGAGTTCCCCGTAGGCGACCGACGCGACCAGCGGGTGCGTGAAGCGGAGGCGACTCCCCTCGTTGACCTCCATCATCCCCATCTCGACCACCTCGGCCAGGGGCCGCGACGCACCCCGCGGGTCGCGCAGGGCGGCCGAAGCCGTGTGCACCGTCGGCAGCGCCAGCGCCGAGCAGACCACCAACAGATCACGCGCCGCGTCCGACAGGCGATCCAGGCGATCGGCGACGAGCAGCCGCACGTCGTTGGGAACCGGAAGCGGCTCGTCCACCGCCAGCGCGCCCCCGCGCCGCTCCAAGGCGTGGCCCATTTCCAGCGACGCCATCGGGTTTCCCCCCGTGGCGTGATGCATACGGGTCAAGATCGGGCGAGAAAGTGCCATCGACAGGCGGCTGCGCACGATCTTCTGTAAGGCACCGACGCTGACCGGCCCGATCGGCAGCCGATCCCCGGGCACGCCCAGGCACGACTCGGCGGCCGAGACCACCGGGACCTGTGGGTCGCCCGTCCGGCACGATGCCAGAACCCGTACGCCTTCGTCATCGAGACGGCGCAAGGCGTAGGTCAAGACGGTGCGCGAGGCGCTGTCCAACCACTGGACATCATCGATGGCCAGGACCAGCGGCGCGGTGCGCGCCATTGCCCGCAGCACGCCGAGCACGGCGACCGCCACGACGCGATCGCCCGGGGAAACAGCGGTCGTGCTGTCGAGCAGCAGCGCCGCCGACAGGGCTTGACGCTGGACGTTGGGCAGCTCGGTGAGCGCCGATTGGGGCATCTCCTCCAGGAGATCGCCCAGACCCGAGAAGGCCCACACCGCGTCGGCGGCGGCGCAGCGGCAGATCCGCACCACGATCCCGTCACGGCGGGCCCGCGAGACCGCCTCCGCCCAGATGGTCGTCTTGCCGATGCCCGCAGGTCCCTCGAGGACCAGCGAGGCCGACCCACCGCCAGGGGCGACCGCGGCAGGACCCACGCCGAGGAAGGCTTCGATGGCTGCAAGCTCGTGCTCGCGTCCAAAAACCGCTGTGGTCGGACGGGGCGTGACTCCCCCTCGAGGGCATCGCGGCGGCCACGTCTGCGAGCGTGGTCGCGGTCAGGACGTTCCCGGCGGGCCAGGGATCACGGTAGTGCCGATCCCGCGGTAGCGCGCCGCCGGTGTGTTGGGGGGCCGGTCGGCGCCGGGTGAACGTGCAGCGCCGTCGGCCAGACGTAACCGTGCTCGCCGTGCGCGCCGTGCCTGCCATGCCCGCGGTCGGCAATTGCGGTCGTCGACTCGCTGACGGTTGGCAGTTTTCCGGACTTTGGCAGTTCTGCCGGATTGGCGACGGGAAAACTGCCAGAGTCCGGCAAACTGCCAACCGCGGTCGGTCTTGCGACGCCGTTGACGGGTGTTCGCCGCACCCTGTGCCGCGTTCACCGCACCAACCGGTCTCGGCGCGACTGGTGCTCACCGCGCCTGGGCGACCCTTTTTCCCCAATTGTTTTGAGCCACGCAACTCGGATTCGGGCCAAAACGGTGGATCGAAATTGGGGCCATTTCGTCCCATTTATGGCGACTTCGCCCGAGGCGAGAACCTCTATGGCGGATTGCTTTTGGCGGTTCGCGGGTATGCCTCGCACACACCCTGACGGAAGTCCCGTCGGAAAGACCAGGGCGATCCGTGACCGTATCCCAGGACCACCGAGGGGCCAGCCGACCGCTACCGAAGGGCGCCGGGAACGACTTCGAACCAGCGGTAGGTCGAAGTGAGGCGGATGCGGCGACCCGGCCTCGGCTCGCCAACCGGCACCCGGCCGTCGCCATGGTCGCCACGGTCGTCGGCTGCTACGTGCTCTTGGCCGCCACATTGATCGGGACGGGCCTGGCGTTCACCCATTTCGTCAGTCACAGTTCCGTCGGGCATTGGGACGAGCATGTCAACGATTGGTTCGCCGCCCATCGGACCAGCACGTGGAACAGGGTCAGCGCTGGTTTCAGCGCCCTGGCAGACACGCTGGGCATTGTCGTGGTCGCCGCTTTGGTCACCGTCGTGCTGCTGCTTCGGCGTTGGGGAAAGGTGGCGCTGCTGCTGGTCATCGGGCTGGCGGTGGAGCTGTCGGTGTTTCTTTCGACGACGTATCTCGTGGCCCGCCCCCGTCCGAGCGCGCCGCATCTGGGGTCGACGCCATCGACGTTCAGCTGGCCTTCGGGCCATACGGCCGCAACGCTGGTCCTGTACGGGGGGATCGCCTTGTTGGTCATGGCCGCGACGCCGCGGCGATTCCCGCGCGTGCTCGCCTGGGTGATCGCCCTGGCGCTCACCATCGGTGTGGCGGTGTCGCGGGTCTACCGAGGCGAGCATCATCCGACCGACACCATGGCCGGAGTGGCGTTGGGTATCGGCGCCCTCTGGGCCGCGGTTTCGGCCATCCGAGCTGGAGGGCGTCCCCTGCTGAAGCGGGCCCCGCGGGGCCACCCGACTTCGGATGCGCTGCCGACTTCGGATGCGCTGCCGCTTCCGCGTCCGCTTCCGCCGCTGCGGGCTCCGGCCGGGGCGGTGCGGCAGGCGCAGCCACCACCAACGGGCGAGCGGCGACCCGCTCCGCCGGCTCCGCCATCTCGGTCTACAGAGCCGGCTTCCGCATCGGCGAGGGTGCGGTCATGACTTCCATCGCGGTGATCGCCCACCAGCAGAAGACCCTCGGAGGCGGGCTGCCCGAACTCCGACAACTGCTGACCGACCGCGGGTTCAGCCAACCCCTCTGGTACGAGGTGCCGAAGAGCCGCAAGGCCCCGGCCATGGCCCGCAAGGCAGTCGAAAAGGGCGCCGACCTGCTCCTGCTGTGGGGCGGCGACGGCACCGTGCAGCGCTGCATCGACGAGGTGGCGGGCGCAGACGTCGTCGTGGCCATCATCCCCGCGGGAACGGCCAACCTGCTCGCGACCAACCTCGGCGTGCCCCACGACCTGGCGGCCGCGGTCGACATCGCCTTGTACGGCGCTCGGCGCCGCCTCGACGTGGGTGTGGTCAACGGTGAGCGTTTCGCCGTCATGGCCGGTGCCGGGTTCGACGCCATCATGATGCAAGAGGCCGACGGCGGCCTGAAGGACCGCTTCGGACGGCTGGCCTACGTGTGGACGGGCGCCCGGGCGACTCAGGCGGAACCGGTGAAGATGTCCATCAAGGTCGACGGCACGCCCTGGTTCAAGGACAAGGCAACCTGCCTGCTCCTCGGCAATATGGGCACCCTTTCCGGTGGCCTGACCGCCTTCCCCCAAGCCCGGCCCGACGACGGCCAGCTCGAGATCGGCGTGGTGACGGCGGAGGGTCCGGTCGAATGGGCCCGAGTTCTCACCCGTCTGGCCACCGGCCACGCCGAGCGATCCAAGCTGGTCCGCACGACCCGTGGCCGCAAGGTCGACGTCAAGCTCGGTCGGGCCATGCCCTACGAGCTCGACGGTGGAGCCCGACCGGCCAAGAAGCGCCTGCAGGCCAAGATCAAGCCCGGGGCGATCACCGTCTGCGTACCGGAAGCGAACAACCGGTGAGTACCGCCACGCTGGTGCCCGAAACGCGGGGCCTGTCGGGCGACGACGCTTGGGCCGTTCTCCAACGCACCGGTCGCTCCCGCCTGCTGAAGGACGCCTTCCAGCGCATGCGAGTGGCGGACGGATTCAGCCATGCCCGCTCCTTCGCCTTCATGACTGCCCTCGTCGCCATTCAGGGCGTCATCGGCCTCGTGGGTCTTGCCAGCGTCCTCAACAAGGGCGGCGTCAGCGACATCATCGTGGCCACGGTCCGGCGCGCCGTTCCCGGCCCTGCCGGTCAGGTGTTGACCACCGCGGTGGCCCAGGCCCACTCGACGGCGGCCGAACATCAATACGGCGCGGTCATCGTGGGCCTGCTCGGCTGCCTCGTCACCGGGACGACCGCTTTGGGTCAGCTCGAGCGAGGGCTCAACCGCATCTACGGTGTCGAGCAGGACCGGCCCTTCGTGCACAAATACGGGCGGGCCTTCGTCTTCGCGGTGATCGTCGGCACCCTCGCCTCGTTTGCCTTTGGCTGCCTGGCGTTCGGTCGGGAGCTGTTCCGCTCGGGTGGCTCGCATGGGCTCAGCACCGCCTGGTCCATCGGGCGATGGCCGCTCGGTCTGGCGTTGATCGCCGCCGCTATCACGTTGCTCTTCCGCTGGTCGCCCCGGCGTTGCCAGCCCCGGCTGTCGTGGCTGGCGTTCGGTGCCGGCATCTCCGTCGTTCTGTGGACACTGGCAACGGTGGGGCTGGGTTACTTCTATCGAATCAGCTCGTCGTTCGGTCAGACCTACGGGCCGCTGGCAGGCATGATCGCCCTGTTGGCGTGGTGCCTGTTGTCCAGCATCGCCTTGTTCTTCGGCGCGGCGGTCGCCGCCCAGCTCGAAGGGGTCCGGGCGGGCGAAACGGCGCCGCAGGACGCCGAGAAGGTGGCCGAGTCCGAACCCGGGGCGGGGCGGCGCTCCCCGGTGGGGGTGGCATCGTGAGCGTTACCGAACTGGATCCCCGGCGTCCGCGGCCGGGGGCGGGGCGGCGGCGCTCCCCGGTGGGGGTGGCATCGTGAGCGTTACCGAGCTGGATCCCCCGGCGCCGGCGGCCGGGGCCGGGGCGGACGGCTCCGGGCACGCGGGGGCTCGCAGCGGCGGGCCTGCCGGCTCCGAGCCCGCTGCTCGCTCCGAGCCCGGTGTAGCTCGCAACGGCGCGGGCGAGACCCCCGACCCCGAGATCCCCGAACCCGAGACCCCCGAACCCGAGCCAGCCGCACGAGCCCGTCGCACCCTTGAGGGAGTGCTCGGTATCCCCGCCACCGAAGGCAACCGCATCCACGTGCTCCGAAACGGCGACGAGATCTTCCCCTCCATGCTCGACGCCATCGACGGCGCCGAACACACCATCGACTTTCTGACCTTTGTCTACTGGAAGGGCGAAGTGGGGACCCGTTTCGCCGAGGCCCTGTGCGCCCGCGCCAAGGCCGGCGTGCGGGTGCGAATCCTCCTCGACGGTTGGGGCGCCCATCCGATCGAGATGAGCCTCATCGACGACATGGAGAACGCCGGCGTCCATGTCCGCTGGTTCCGCCCTCTCCGCCGCTTCCGGCCCGGCGAGGTCAACCATCGCACCCATCGCAAGGTCCTGATAGTCGACGAAACGATCGGGTTCACCGGCGGCGTGGGCATCTCCGACCTGTGGCAGGGAAACGCTCGCAACCCCGACGAGTGGCGCGACAGCCACTTCCGGGTCGAGGGCCCCTGCGTCGACGGCCTCCGGGCCGCCTTCCTCGACAACTGGATCGAAACCGACTCGCAGCTGTTCGACGGCGCCCACGACCGCTTCCCCGATCAACCGAAAGCGGGTGACTCCCTTGTCCAGTGCGTCCGGGGCGCATCGGAAACGGGGCGCAGCGACGTCTCCACGTTGTTCCGCACCCTCCTGCAGATCGCGGAGCGGCAGGTGCGAATCACCACCGCCTATTTCGTCCCCGACGACGACCTCATCACCCGGCTCGGCGACGCCGTCGACCGAGGCGTCAGCGTGCAGATCCTCCTACCCGGCCCCAACGCCGACAAGCGCTTTGTCCAACTGGCCGGCGAGGCCGACTACGCCGAGCTGCTCGCCCAGGGGATCGAGCTGTGGAACTTCCAGCCCTCGATGCTCCACGCCAAGATCATGACCGTCGACGGGCTCATCGCGAACATCGGCTCGGCCAACCTCAACACCCGCTCGCTGCACGCCGACGAAGAGATCAACCTCGTCGCAATGGATCCGGACGTCGTCGCGATACTCGACCGCCATTTCGAGCAAGATCTCGAACAGAGCGTGCGCATCAGCGCCGGCCGGTGGCGCAAGCGCTCGTTCGTCCAGCGGACCGCGGAACGGGTCACCACACCCCTGCGTCGACTGTCGTGAACCGAGCACGAAGGACCGTCGCATGTTGATCCTGGCCGTCATGGTGGCACTGATGTTGGGCGCGGGATTGTTGGTGTGGTTCGTCGGGCTGCGCTGGCCGACGATCCTGGCCCCGCAAGTCTCCTCCCGGCGCATCTGGTCCGCGGTCCGTCGTCATCCCCGTCTTGCCGACGCGGCTGACTCTTCCGTCGACCCGACGGTCACGACCGGCGTGGCCCTCACGGCTGCCTCCGCGATCGTTGTCGGTGGCATTGTCGGCGTCGGGTTGCTCCTTTTGATGGTCCGCACCAACCTTGGCTTTGCCCGCTTCGACCAGTCGGCGGCTCGGTTCGCAGCGCGCCACGCCAGCACGTTGTCCACCACGGTCCTCCGGGACTACACGCAGCTCGGCGGGGCCGTCGTGATCGTGCCGCTCGCCGTCGTGGTCGCCATCATCGCGGTGTGGCACTTCCGCTCGGCGGCTGTCGTCGGCTTTCTTTTCTTCGTGGTCGCGGGGCAATTCGCGGTCGCTGATTTGATCAAATGGATCGTCGGCCGGACCCGGCCCAACATCGATCGCCTGACCGGGTTCGCGGGACCGTCCTTTCCCTCCGGCCATGCCACGACCGCCGCCGCGGTCTTTGCCGCATTCGCACTCCTTGCCGGAATGGGCCGCTCGTCGCGCGCCAAAGCCGCCCTCGCCGCCGCTGCCGTGGCGCTGGCCGTGGGCATCGCGTCCACCCGGGTCTTTCTCGGGGTTCACTGGCTGACCGATGTCCTGGCCGGCCTGGCGCTCGGGTGGGCCTGGTTTGCCCTCTCCTCAATCGCATTCGGCGGCCGCCTCATGCGCTTCGGCGCACCGGTAAAGCAAGCCCAGGAAGCAGCCCAGGTCTCCGATGGCGGAGCGTCCAAAAGCAATGGAACTGGGAAAAAGAGACCGCGGGTGAATGTGCCCGTCGACGGCTGACTCACGCGCCGCTGGCTGGACCGGTCGCGATGCGGCTGCAGTCGCCGCAATGACACGCACACGGGTAT
>JAUTXM010000204.1 GCA_030838025.1 Acidimicrobiaceae bacterium | reverse complement strand
CCGAACCAGACGAGGAGCACGACGATCAGCCGGACGACCATCGCGACGATCAGAGCGACGGCCCCCGCCCCCGCGAGCGCAGGCACGAGCCGGAACGCCGCCGAGCGAAGAGTTCGGTGAACTGATGGTCTCCCCCGAAGTCCGCGGCCACTCGAGCTCGAGTCTCCCGAGGCGCCCGCAGCCCGCTCGTGGCCGATCGCGGCACCGCCCCCGCCTGGTCGCGGTGGCCGCCGGCGTGGTCGCGACCGTCGTGACGGTCGGCCTGGCCGGCTGCGGTCATTCGAGCACCGGCCTCGCCCACATCACCGTCGACGGCCAGGCTCAGGTCACTCCGCCCGACGGCACCGCCCACGCCGTGCACAACGGCGACGTCCTCAAAGCCGGCGACACAGTCCAGGTGATGGCCGGCCAGGCTGCCGTCCGGCTACAGAACGGTGTCCTCCAGCTGCGAAACGGCACGCAGCTCGTGATCGCCAAGACCCCTCGGCTGGCCTCGGGCTCGGTGCTGATCCAAGCGGTTGGCCACGCCGTGCAGGTGTCGGCCCAAGAAGCGACGCTCGTCGTCCCCGCGGGCGTCGCCCAGCTCACCGTCGGAACCGTCGCCACGGGCATGACCGCCAAGGTCTACGAGGCGACCTCCCACCTGGACATCGCCGGCAACCCGCCCGCGCCCATCGCCGCCCCGCGCCAGATAACCCTCACCCCCCAGACCCGCCTGCCGGTCCAGGCCACACCGCTGCAATATCAGGACAGCGACTCGTGGGACCACCTCTACCTGGCGACCGCTGTGGCGATCTCGACCCAACTCGGCGCCGCCGCCGTCGGCTTCAACGCCCAGGTGCCGTCCAACCAGGGGAAGGACGCGGCGTTCTACCAGCAACTCGTGCCGACGCTTAGCGGCAGGGCCGATTTCGTGTCGGCATTCGACGGCGTCCAGCGCCAACAGCCCGTCGCCCCCGCCGCGGCTCCCAAACCCGGCGACTACCTCATTGCCTCGGTCATCGCCCTGCGCGGCACGAACGGCACCTTTACCGACCGCCTGACCAACGAGCTCGCCTTCTCCGCCCAGGGTGCGCCGTGGGGGTTCGTCGCCTACGACCAAGGCGTGCACGACCTGACCGGTGTCCTGAACGATGTCCTGGCCGCCATCGGCCGGGCGGCCCTGCCCTTCACCGGTGCACCGGCGTCGCAGATCGCCATCCCGCCGCCGCCGTCGTCGTCATCCAGCAGCCCGACGACACGGCCCCGGCAATCGACGCCCACGACCCGCACCATCACGACGACGCCAGCCAACCCCCGCCTGGCGCACCCGGCGACGACAACCACGACCGTCCCGCTGCCGCTGCTTCAGCTGCCCGTTCCCGTGCTGCCGGGTCCGCTCGGAGCAATCCTCAACCCGCTGCTGGACCCGCTCCTCCAAGCGCTGAACAATATTCTCGCGGGTAGGGGCTGACGACCCTCCGCTCCGCCGACCTCCGCCACGCCGTTCCTCGCCGGGGTCCCTCATTTGGCGCCCGGAGCGTCCTACGCTCAGTCCATGGTGAATGTGGAGGGGTCTTTGTCCGCGGACCTCATCGCGCAGCAAAACTTCGGTCCCGCCCGCCGGGGATTCGATCCTGACGAGGTCCGGGCCTTCCTCGTCAAGGTGGCCGCCGAGATCGTCGCCCTGCATGAGCGCCAAGCGGCCCTGGAGGACGCTCGCCGCGACGCCGAGTACCGGGCCGCCCACCCGTCGTTCGACGAAGAGACGCTCATCGGCGCCGTCGGGGACGAAACCGCCCACATCCTCAAGAGCGCTCACGACGCCGCGGGCGATATCAAAAGCCGGGCTGAGGAAAATGCCTCCCGGATACTGAAAGAAGCCCATCAGCAGGCGGAAGTGTTGCGCAATCAGGCCGAGACCGTATTGGCTCGACGGACCGAGGAAGCAGAGTCGGTCGCCGGGCGCATCAAGGAAACGGCCAAGACCGAGGCAGAGCGGCTGCTCGACCAGGCCCGCCAGCAGACCAAGGCCATGCGGGCCCAGGCCGATGCCGAGCGCAACGCCATGATCGAGGGCGCCCAGGCCACCCGCGAGAAGATCCTCACTGCCCTCTCCAAGAAGCGCAACGTCGCCGTCGCGCAAGTCGAACAACTCCGAGCCGGGCGTGAGCGGCTCCTCGCGTCCTACGAGGTTGTTCGCCGCACCCTCGAGGAGGCCACGGCCGACCTTGCTCGAGCCGAGGTCGAGGCCCGGGCGGCGGCCGATGCCGTCCGTCACCGCCCCTTGGCGCTGGACGAGCCCGATGGTCTCGAGGATGACAACGAGCCGACCAACCCGACGTTGCCGATCATCCAGAAGCGACTCCGCCCAGCAGGCACAATCCCAAGTGAGCCGCCCCCTTTATCCTCCCAGCCCAGCGCGGCGTCGGCTAGCACCCCGGCCGCAGGGGCATCGACGGGCCAGGACCCCGAGACCGCCATCGCGCCCGCCTCGACCACCGCCCGCGGCTTCGAGCCGCCGCCCCTCACCGCCACCGCGTCACCATCGCCCGCGACCCCGGGTTCGCGTTCCGAACCACCTCCGTCGACGGCGGGGACGCAAGTGTCCGCAGCGCCGATCGCGACGGCCGCGACGGCACCCGAGACCTCACCGCCCGGGACAGCCGCCACGACCCCGTCGGCCGCCATGGGCTCGAAGCCAGCCACGGCCACGGGTCCGACGCCAGCGACACCCGCTACGGGTCCGACGCCGGCGACGGCCGGGGGCCCGACGCCCGCCTCGGCCGCCACACCGGCGACGGCCGCGACGGCCGCGACACCTGCCACCGGCTCGACGCCTGCCACGGCCACGGCCGCGACGCCTGCCACGGCCGCGACGACCGCCACGGCCCCGACGCCGGCCACGGCCGCGACGCCTGCCCCGATCCC
>JAUTXM010000170.1 GCA_030838025.1 Acidimicrobiaceae bacterium | reverse complement strand
TCCACGGGTCCTACGCGGAAGCGGTGTTGGCGGCGCCCACGATGGCCGCCATCTCGACCAACCGGTTGGAGTAACCCCACTCGTTGTCGTACCAGCCGAACACCTTGACCAGCGATCCCATCGCCATCGTCATCAACGAGTCGAATGTGCACGAGGCCGACTGGCCCACGATGTCGGACGAGACGATCGGGTCCTCGGTGTACACCAGCACCTTGGACAACGGTCCACTCTCGCTGGCCGCCCGGAACGCCTCGTTGATCTCCTCGACCGTCACCTCACGGTTGAGGATCCCGGTGAAGTCGGTGATGGAGCCGTCCTGAACCGGGACCCGCAGGGCGGTGCCGTCGAGGCGGCCCTTCATGGCGGTGAGCACCAGGCTGGTGGCCCGGGCGGCGCCGGTGGCCGACGGGACGATGTTGGCCGCCGCCGCCCGACCCCGCCGCAGGTCCTTGTGGGCCAGGTCCTGGAGGTTCTGGTCGTTGGTGTAGGCGTGGACCGTCGTCATCAGGCCCTTTTCGATGCCGAACGCATCTTCGAGCACCTTGATCATGGGCACGAAGCAGTTGGTCGTGCACGAAGCGTTGGAGACGATCTTGTGCTTCTCGGGATCGAAGTCGCCGTCGTTGACGCCGATGACGAAGGTGGCGTCGACGTTGGTCGCGGGGGCCGAGATCAGCACCCGGGGGGCGCCGCCCTCGATGTGGGCCGCCGCCCTCTCCCCGTCGGTGAAGATGCCGGTGGACTCGACGACCACATCGACACCCAGGTCACCCCAAGGCAGCGCCTTGGGATCGCGCTCGGAGAAGACCTTGAAGGTGTGGCCGTCGACGGTGATCGAGTCGGCGTCGCAGCTCACCTCAAGGCCGAGGCGCCCGTGGGTCGAGTCGTACTTCAGGAGGTGTGCGTTGGTCGCCGACGGGATCAAGTCGTTGACACCTACTACCTCGACATCTGCGTCCGATTTGAGAGCGGCGCGGTAGAAGTTCCGCCCGATCCGCCCAAATCCGTTGATGCCGACCCGAACTGGCATAACCGCCCTCCCCTACCTCGCGAACAGTGCTATCTCAGTCGATGCAGGACGTCCGGCGCCAGTTCGCCCGGTCCAGCCGGACGGCTCCCTCCCCCGCCGCCGGCTTCCGAGGTGGCGGCGAGGCCTTTTCCCACCTCTGCGTCGCCCCGGTCAACGGTCGATGTCGCGGTGGTGTACGAGGGGCGCAAACCCGTACCGGCCGATGCGCTGGACCAGTTCCTCGGCCAGCACCACCGAGCGGTGGCGCCCCCCGGTACAGCCCACTGCAATGGTGAGGTACGACTTGCCCTCGGTCACGTAGGCGGGCAGCACCAGGGCGAGCAGGTGGTCGACCCGGTTGATGAACTCGTTGGTGCTGGGCTGGTCGAGGACGAAGCGCCGCACCGGCTCGTCCAGGCCAGTGAGGGGGCGCAGCTCGTCCACCCAGTGCGGGTTCGGGAGGAAGCGGCAGTCGAAGACGGTGTCCACGTCGAGGGGCACCCCGTGCTTGAAGCCGAAGGAAACCACCTGGATCTGCATCGTCTCGGCGGTCGGGGTAAAGGTCTCGATCAGGCGCCGGCGGAGTTGGTTGACGTTGAGGTCGGTCGTGTCGATGATGTCGTCTGCGGACTCGCGGATGGGCTGCAGCAGCTCACGCTCGAGGGCGATGCTCTCGGCCACGCCCTCGGCCGCGCTGAGCGGGTGACGGCGCCGGGTCCCCTCGTAGCGCCGGACCAAGACCTCGTCGGACGCTTCGAGGAAGAGCAGCTTGACCCGGTTGCCCGCGGTGGCGCGTAGCTGGGCCACGGCGTCGGTCAGTTGATGCAGCTGGCCGGCCCGCCGGCCGACCACCAGCGCCACCCGGTCGGCCGAGGAGGTCTCGGGCCCGCTGGTCACCAGTTCCGCAACCTTGGTGATGAGGGCGGTCGGCATGTTGTCGATCACGAACCAACCGAGATCCTCGAACGTGGCCCCGGCCTGGCTCCGCCCCGCTCCGGACTGTCCGGTAATGATCAAGAACTCAGCCATCGCGACCATTCTCGCCGCTCGGCGCCTCCTGTTCGAGCATCCGCGGGCTTCCTGGTCTTCGCTTGGGCTCGCTTGGGCTCGCTTGGGCTCGCTGCGTTCCCTCGAGCTCGCTTGGGCTCGCTGCGTTCCCTTTAGCTCGCCGCGCCTGCTGCGTCTCTGGGCGAGTCATGGCTTCGAGGGCGCCTTATGGTCGTCCAGGGCTGTAGCGCGCCCACAGAGCCACAAGTCGCCCAGAGACGTGATCGCTTTGGCGGGTCGCGGCATAGGAACAGGTGTGGAAGCGCGACGCGAGCTCGAACTCAGACTGCGGCGTTGGCTGCAGACCCACCACGGCGTGATCAGCTACTACGAGGCGCTGCGGCTGGGAGCGACGCCGGCTCTCATCAAATCCAAGGTCAAACGAGGCGAATGGGAACGGCTGTACCGGTCGGTGTACCGCGACACCGCCACCCCGACCAGCCCCTACCAGGATCTCCGCGCCGCGTACCTCGCCACCGCCGGGCGGGCCGTGGTCTCCCATGGCTCGGCAGCCTGGGTCTGGGGCCTGCTGCGCCAACCACCGGCCACACCCGAACTCACCGTTCCCGGCAACTCGCGCCCCGCCCGCGGCCAGCATGGGTTCATCCGTCACCGGTCGACGGACCTCGTGGTGGCGCAGGCGGCCAACCGCAACAGCCTCGTCGTCACCAACCCGCTGCGGACGCTCGTCGATCTGGCGGGCGCCGCGTTGCCCGAGGATCTCACCGAGGCCGTCGACAACGCCGTCGCCCGGCGACTGGTCACCGTCGCCGGCCTCGAGGCCGAGATCGATCGTCTGGCCCGTCCCGGGCGCGCCGGCGTCGGGGCCCTCCGGCGCCATCTGGTCGACCGGGGCTTCGTCGGCGCCCCTCCGCCCAGCGTCCTTGAAGCCCACATCCGACGGCTTGTCATCGGCCTCGGTCTCGAACTCCCGGCCGTCGAGTACACCGCGGGCGACGACGGCCAGTACCGCCTGGATCTGGCCTGGATTGCCATCATGCTGGCGGTCGAGGTCGACGGGTACGCCTTCCATTTCAGCCCGGAGCACAAGGAGCGTGACGAGATCCGCCGCAACCGCCTCCAGCGCGAGGGATGGACCGTTCTGGTCTACAACTAGCGCCAGGTGCTGCGTGAGCAGGACTCGGTCGGCCACGAGATCATCGAGGCGTATGGCCGACTTTCTCGGCTCGGATGAACAGCAGTCGAGGGATCGTCGCCGCCTCGGCGTACTCGTGGGCCCGTTCGAGGAACCCTGGAGGCGGCGCCGGCTCCTCCATGCAGGTGATGAGCAGCCCGGCGGCGACCAGCGCGTTCACATAGCGCGACAGCGGCCGGTGGATGAACGGGATCCACACCCCGTTGTCGACCTGCTCCAGGGTGGTGTCCTCGGTGAGGTAGGGCCCGATTCTCCAGTACTGCTCGTCCAGGATGCGGTCGTCGATCCAACCGCTGCCCGGCGTCTGCAGCAGCGGGTGGTTCAGGAAGAACAGAAACCGCCCGCCCGGCGCCAGCACCCGCCCCACCTCGGCGATGGCGACGTCGACGTCGGCAATGTGTTCGAACACCAGGCACGCCACGACGGTGTCAAAGGCCGATTGGGGAAAAGGGAGGGCGTCGGCGGCTGCCCGGGCGTACGCCACGTTCAGGCCCCGAGCTGCGGCGACCCGGAGCTGGGCCGAGGTCGGATCGCAACCGACGACACGCTCGATGCCGGGAACCGCCGCGGCCAGGCGCGAGACCTGGCCCTCGCCGCAGCCGACGTCGAGCACCGAGGTGGCGCCGGCCAGGTGCTCGGCCGCCATTGGCAGGATCTGCTCGGCATACTCCGCGTCCGCCCCCTCGGTGAAGCCCTCCACCCACCACGCCGTCACGAACTCGCTGTCCCAGCCATCCCACAGGCTCTCCGAGTCGGACGCAGCGCCGCCGGCAATCGGGGCGGGACCGCCAGCCGTCGCGTTTGGGCCGGCGGGAGTCGGGGCGGGACCGCCAGCAGTCGGGGCGCCGTCGCCGCCGGACGAGTCGGGGCCGGCCGTAGTCGGGCCACCGTCGTCGCCGGTCGGTGCTGGGGCGCCGCCGCTCCGGGCGCGGTCGCGGGCAGTTGGGGCGGACTCAGCCACGGGCTGCTGCAGAGGCCGGTGTGGGTTGGTGGATGCGGTCGAAGACCGCTTGGCCGACCTTGTCAGGCAGCCACGGGAGGTCGAGGAGGGACTCCACGGGCGCCGCCTTGATGCCCTTCAGGCCACCAAGGTCGGTGAGCAGCCGTTTGCGCCGCGCCGGCCCGAGTCCCGGAATGTCGTCCAGTATCGACGCGGTCATGCGCCGGCCCCGAAGCTTGCGGTGATAGGTGATGGCGAAGCGGTGCGCCTCGTCCCGGATGCGCTGCAACAGGTACAGCGCCTCTGACGTCCGATTGATCCGGATCGGGTCGGCCTGGCCGGGGACGAACACTTCCTCGAACTGCTTGGCCAGCGACGCCACCGGGATCTCCTCTTCCAGGCCCAGCGCCTCGACCACCCGGATGGCCACGCTCAGCTGGCCCTTGCCGCCGTCGACCAGCAGCAGCTGAGGCGGGTAGGCGAACCGGCGGCGGCGCTCGTCGACCGGCTTCTCCCGCTCAACCAAATAGGCCGTGAGGCGGCGGGTGAGCACCTCTTCCATGGCGGCGTAGTCGTCGTTGCCGCCGACCCCCTTCACCTTGAAGCGCCGGTATTCACTCGGCCGGGGGAGGCCGTCTTCCATCACCACCATCGAGCCGACGTAATCGCTGCCCTGGATGTGGCTCATGTCGTAACACTCGATCCGCAGCGGCGCCTCCGGCAACCCGAGTGCCTCCTGGAGCGCAGTGAGGGCCCGGGCACGGGCGTTGTGATCGCTGGATCGGCGCAGCCGGTGGCGGGCGAACTCCTCCCCCGCATTTCGCGTCACCATCTCGAGCAAGGTCCGCTTGTCCCCCCTCTGGGGTACGCGGATCTCGACCCGTGACCCGGCATGGGCCGCCGTGTTGACGCTGCGCTCGACCCGGTACTTGCCGGTGACCGCCCACCATTCGACGTCCGAGTCGACGGCGTCGTTGCGGCCTCGGTCGGCCACCGCCGAGCGCATCACGGCCAGGAAGGCTTCCATCACGTCGCACTCCTCCGGAGCGTCGGGGACGACGATCAGGGGAGGAACGCCCATCGGCGCCTCGTGGTAGTGCTGCTCCAGAATGTCAGCCACGAGCTGTGAGCGCGTGAGGTCCTCGACCTTGTCCACCACGAAGCCCTTGCGCCCGACGACCCGGCCCCGGCGTACGTAGAAGACCTGGACCGCGGCTTCCAGCTCGTCCTCGGCGATGCCGAACACATCGAGATCCTCGACCCGCTCGGTCACCATCTGCTGCTTCTCGATGACCTTGCGCACCGAGGCCAACCGGTCGCGCAGCCGGGCGGCCCGTTCGTATTCGAGGATCCCGGCCGCCGATCGCATCTCCTCGTCGAGGCGGTGCACGACCGCGTCGGTGTCCCCGTCGAGGAACTGGATCAGGTCGCCCACCAGGCGCTCGTACTCCTGCGCCTCGATGGCATTGATGCACGGGCCGCTGCATTTCTCGATGTGGTAGAGCAGGCACGGGCGGCCCTGCTTCTGGTGGACGTTGAACTTGTTGTCGCTGCAGGTCCGTATCGGAAAGGTGCGCAGCAGCGAGTCCAGGGTTTCGCGGATGGCATAGGCGTGGGCATAGGGCCCGAAGTAGCGGGTCCCCTTGTCCTTGGTGCCCCGCTTCACCATTGCCCGGGGCCACTCGTCGGTCTCGGTGATCGCCAGGAAGGGGTAGCTCTTGTCGTCGCGCAACCGGACGTTGAAGCGGGGCCGGTGCTGTTTGATGAGGCTGTACTCCAGCATCACGGCTTCGACGTCATTGCGGACCTGGATCCACTCCACCGAGGCCGCGGAGGCGACCATCTGGGCAGTACGGGGCTGGAGGTTGATGGGGTTCTGGAAGTAGCTGCCCACCCGGGAACGAAGGGACTTGGCCTTGCCGACGTAGATGACGCGCCCCTCGGCGTCCTTGAACTGGTAGGACCCGGGAGCGTCGGGAATGGTGCCGGGGGGGCGCGCGATCATCTACTTGGAGTTTGCCGCACCGGCCGTCGTTCCCGGAAGGGACGCTCGGATGTCAGACGGCGTACACTTCCCGCTGCCGGCCCGGTATCCGGTCACATAACCCTCGAGGCCGACATCCCCGCGGATGGGCGACCGGGCTGTCCCCGCCGGCCATATCGAGGTGTTCCTCAACGGAGGTGCACATCCATGATTCGGCTCCAGCCCGCTCTACCAGACGGCTATACCTCGGCTACCGCAGATGAGCTGGCGTCCCGTATCGGGATCGCCAAGCAGCACCTCGGCTCTCGCCTCGTCATCCTGGGCCACCACTACCAGCGCGACGAGGTGATGCGCTGGGCCGATGCCCGAGGCGACAGTTTCGGGTTGTCACGCATGGCGGCAGCCAACCGAGACGCCGAGTACGTCGTGTTCTGCGGCGTCCACTTCATGGCCGAGTCGGCCGACATCTTGACGGGCGACCACCAGCAGGTGATCCTCCCCGACCTGAACGCGGGTTGCTCGATGGCCGACATGGCCGACCTCGATTCGGTCGAGGAGGCCTGGGAAGCCATTGCCGAGGTCACCGACATCCAGCGAGTCGTGCCCATCACCTACATGAACTCCTCGGCCGCCCTCAAGGCCTTCGTCGGCCGCAACGGCGGTGCGGTGTGCACGTCCTCCAATGCCCGGGCCATCCTCACCTGGGCGCTGGAGCGGGGTGAGAAGGTGCTCTTCTTCCCCGACCAGCATCTGGGCCGCAATACCGGCCACCAACTGGGGTACACCGGGGACGACATGGTGGTTTGGGATCCCCGAGGCGAACTGGGCGGCTTGGAGGAACGGCGGGTGAAGGAAGCCACCTTCCTGCTCTGGAAGGGGCACTGCTCGGTGCACCAGCGGTTCCGCCCGGCCCACATCGCCGCCTTTCGTGCCGAGCACCCCGCGGGTCAGGTCATCGTCCACCCCGAGTGCTCCCAGGAGGTCGTGGCGGCGGCGGACCAGGTCGGCTCGACCGACTTCATCATCGCCGCGGTCGGCGCCGCACCAGCCGGCAGTGTGCTCGCCATCGGGACCGAGATCCACTTGGTGCAACGGCTGGCCGCCGAGCATCCCGAACATCGCATCGTCTCCCTCGACCCACTCATCTGCCCCTGCTCGACGATGTTCCGCATTGACGCCGCCCACCTGTGCTGGGTGCTGGAGCACCTGGTGGCGGGCCAGGTCGTCAACCGCATATCGGTCGACGGGGACACGGCCACCTGGGCCAAGGTGGCGTTGCAACGGATGCTGGACATCACCTGATCGGATTCAGGTCGATGCGCGGGATTCAGGTCGATGCGCGGGCTTCGGGCCGGCCCACTCGCTCGGATCTGGATCCTTGGTCTCGGGAGTGTCGGGGGTGTCGAGGGTCGTTGGGCGCCACGAAGGCCCGCTTGCCGGCCCCCCATCCGAGTCGCGCCGACTGACTTGGGCCAGCCCTCACGGCCGGCGAGACGCCCGCCCCCACAAACCTTACGCTGGGGTACGAACGTATGTTCGAGTATAGAGCCTCCGGATCAGGGATGCAAGGGGAAACCCGACTCTTTTGTCAGAGACCCAACAGGGGCGCCAGGAACTGGCCGGTATAGCTCTCGGGTGTCTTGGCGACGCGCTCCGGTGGCCCCTCGACGACGACCGAACCACCGCCGTCGCCCCCTTCGGGGCCGAGGTCCACCAGGTAGTCGGCGCACTTGATGACGTCGAGGTTGTGCTCGATCACCAGCACCGTGTTGCCCTGGTCGACCAATCGGGAAAGCACGTTGAGCAACTTGCGGATGTCTTCGAAGTGCAGACCGGTAGTGGGCTCATCGAGGATGTAGACCGTCCGGCCGGTCGAACGCTTGGACAGCTCGCTGGAGAGTTTGATCCGCTGCGCCTCGCCCCCCGAGAG
>JAUTXM010000134.1 GCA_030838025.1 Acidimicrobiaceae bacterium | reverse complement strand
CAACTCCGGTTCCAGGATCGCCATCTGGAGGATCTCGTTGCGCTTCTTCTCGCCCCCCGAGAAGCCCTCGTTCAGGTAGCGGTCCCCGAAGGCGGGGTCCATATCTAGCTTCTTCATCCACTCCATGATCGACAGCCGCAGCTCGAGGACCGAGAGGTCGAGCCCCTTGCGAGCCGACAAGGCCTGGCGGAGGAACTGGATGATGGGCACACCGGGGATCTCCTCGGGGTACTGGAAGGCCAGGAAGATGCCGGCCTTGCCCCGCACGTCCGTCGGCCACGCGGTGATGTCCTCACCCTTGAACAGGATCCGCCCGCTGGTCACCCGATAGTCGGCATTGCCGAGAAGGGTGTTGGCCAGGGTCGACTTGCCGGAGCCGTTCGGCCCCATGAGGGCATGGATCTCGCCCGCGCCGACGATCAGGTCGACCCCTCGCAGAATCTCGGTGTCACCCACGGTGACATGCAGGCCTTGGACCTCGAACAGGGGCGGAGACGAGGCGGGAGAAGGGGTGGAACTCACAGCACCCATCCTATTACCACTATCCCCGTAGTGGAAATAGGTCGGAGCCACAAAGGGGCGCTACCAGCGACCTGATCCGGCCGGTCGGGAACACGGTGCCGGCACCACTAGCCTCCCGATGGTGACGGACCCCTGGACCTTCACTGGCGAGTCGGTTGCCGTCGGCACCGCCGGTACGACCGTCACCCTCGTGGAGGGCTCGGCCTTCGCCATTTCCTCGGCCAGCGGCGACATGACGCCGGGGACCGCCGAGGGTTTGTTCTTCCGCGATACCCGGTTCCTGTCCCGCCTGCAGCTGAAGATCAACGGGCAGGTCCCGGAGCCGCTGGCCATGTCGCCCACCGAGCCGTACTCGGCCCGGTTCGTGGGTCGCGTCCGTCCCCGGCCCGGTCGGGCCGACTCGACGATCTTGATCTCCCGCTCCCGTTACGTCGGCCGGGGCATGCGCGACGACCTCGTCGTCCGCAACTTCGGCGACGAACCGGCCTACTGCGCCATCGAGCTGGCCTATGGCGCCGACTTCGCCAACTTGTTCGAGGTCAAGGAGGGCCGGGCGGGCACGACGACCAGCGACGAGGAGTACAGCTGGGAACACGTCGGCGGCGGCATCGTCTTCCGCCACCGTCGAGGCTCGCACGGCCGCGGCATCCGGGTGTCGTTTTCGACCGACGCCGTCCTCGATGCCAACCTCGCCAGCTTCGAGGTGATCATCGCCCCTCGCGGCGAGTGGGCGGTCTGCCAGCAGTTCACGTGCAGCATCGAGAGCGAGCCCATCGAGCCCCGCTGGCTGTGTGGCCAACCCATCGAGCGGGCCAAACCGGCGGAGCGCATGGCCCAGTGGCGCCGCAGCGTCCCCAACCTGGAAACCGACCACGAGGGCCTGCGCATGGTCGTGGCCCGCAGCGCCGAAGACCTGGGCGCGCTGCGCATCTTCGACCCCGACTTCCCCGAGCGCACCGTGGTGGCCGCCGGCGCCCCGTGGTTCATGACGCTGTTCGGCCGGGACTCGCTGATCACGTCGTGGATGGCGCTGTTGGTCGACCCCGAGTTGGCGCTCGGCGTGCTCCAGACCCTGGCCCGCTTCCAAGGGGCCCAGGTCGACCCCCGTACCGAGGAGGAACCAGGCCGCATCTTGCACGAGATGCGCTTCGGCGACGCCCCGTCGCTGTCGCTCGGCGGCGGCAAGGTGTACTACGGCACGGCCGACGCCACCCCGCTGTTCGTCATGTTGCTGGGCGAGCTGCGCCGCTGGGGCCTGGCCAAGGAAGCGGTCGACCAGCTCCTGCCCCACGCCGACCGGGCCATCGGCTGGATCGAGAACTACGGCGATCGAGACGGCGATGGCTACGTCGAATACCTGCGCACCTCCGACCGGGGCCTGGCCAACCAGGGATGGAAGGACTCACACGACGGTGTGCGCTTCGCCGACGGCCGCATCGCCGAGGCGCCCATCGCCTTGTGCGAGGTCCAGGGGTACGTCTATGGCGCTTACCTGGCTCGGGCCTATTTCGCGGGCGAGCACGGCGACCACGAACTGGCCACCGACCTGCGGCACCGGGCGTCCAAGCTCAAGGCCGACTTCAACCGGGATTTCTGGCTGCCCGACAAGGGCTGGTTGGCCATGGGGCTGGACAAGGACAAGCGCCCCATCGACGCCCTCACCTCCAACATGGGCCACTGCATGTGGACCGGCATCCTCGACGCCGACAAGGCCTCGATGGTCGCCAAGCGCCTGCTGTCGCATGACATGTTCACCGGCTGGGGGGTGCGCACGCTGGCCGCGTCCATGAAGGGCTACAACCCGATCAGCTACCACTGCGGCTCGGTCTGGCCCCACGACAACGCCATCGTGGCCGCAGGCCTCATGCGCTACGGCTACGTCCGGGAGGCCCAGCGGGTCATCATGGGCATGCTCGACGCCGCCGTGGCCCAAGGCGGCCGCCTCCCCGAGCTGTTCAGCGGGCTCGACCGGCTGGAAATGCCCACCGTGGTGGCCTACCCGACCTCGTGCTCCCCCCAGGCATGGGCCGCCGCCTCGCCCCTGCTCATGCTGCGCACCATGCTGCGGCTCGACCCGTGGGTGCCCCGGGGCAAGGTGTGGCTCCACCCGGCGCTGCCCGACCAGATCGGACGCCTCCGGGTCGACCGCATCCCCCTGGCCGGCAGCCGGGTCTCGGTGTCGGTCGATGGCGACAAGGTGGAGGTCGAAGGCCTGCCCGACAACCTGGAGCTGGTGGATGCACCCCGTCACCCGCTGACCGGGTCGTAAGGCGGGCTGGGAAAAAGCCCCGCCGGGTGCGGCGTCCACGTCGTGGAGGGGCCGTACCATGGATTTCGTACCGGCCCTACCTCGGTGGTAGCCGGAGGAGGTCAACAGACATGGGCTTCGTGATTCGTAGGTCGTTGCCTTCAATCTTGGGTTTGCTGGCGTTGGTCCTGGCTGTCGGCGAGGCGGCCGTGGTGTTCTTCAACTTCGCGGTGTGGTTCCCCGCGGCGCTCGCCGTCGCGCTCGTCGGCCTGCAGTTCGCCATCAACCCCTGGATCATTCAATGGTTGGTCCCCGCCGACGTGATCCCGAACGACGGCGTCCGCTACCTCACCGAACACCCGGTGGGCGAAGCGGTGGCCCGGCGCTGCCGTGACGCGGGCGTCCCGCTGGTCACCCTCGGCATCGTCGACGACGGCATGCCCAACGCCTTCACCTTCGGACACACCCCGAAAGACGCCCGGATGTGGGTCACACGGGGCCTCCTCGAGCGCCTCGATGGCGACGAGGTGGACGCCGTCATCACCCACGAGGTGGGCCACGTCAAGCACTGGGACTTCGTGATCATGACCATGGCCGCGGTCATCCCGATGCTGCTCTACTTCGTGTACCTCACTACCCGCTTCGCCCGCGACGAGCGGGCCCGGGTGGCGGCCATCGGTGCCTACGTGGCGTACCTGGTTTCGAGCTTCATGCTGCTGGCCCTCTCCCGGGCCCGGGAGTACGGCGCCGACCACTGGTCGTGCGAGTGCACCGGCAACGGTGACGCCCTGGCGTCGGCCCTCGTCAAGATCGCCTACGGGATGGGCCAGGTGAAGGCCCAGGAGGAAGCCGAAGCGGCGCAGTTGGTTGCCGCGGGCAAGCAGGGCAAGGCCGAGGCCGCCCGGCGCCATCGCAGCGCCAGTCGCATCCGCTCCATGCGGGCCATGGGAATCTTCGAGCCCAAGGCCGCCGACGCCATGGCCGTGGCCTTCGGCCAAGGCATCGACCCCCAGCGTGCCATCGCCGCCATGCGCTGGGAAACCGTCAACCCGTGGGGCACCACGCTGGAGAAGCTGGCCTCGCACCCACTGGTGTCGCACCGCATCGCCGCCCTCGAACGCTCCGGCCTTCCCGGGGCGCCCAAGTATTGGAGCGTCCTGCGGGCCACCGCGGATGTCGACCAGGCCACCCGGATGTCGTTGCGGGCTCGCTTCGCCCGGGAGTTCGCCATCACGGTCGGGCCGTGGATTCTGGTGGCCGCCATGCTCGGTTTCGGCGCATTCACCCATACGACCGTGGCGATCGGGCTGGCGATCGCGGTCGCCGGTGTGGGCCTCGTCGTCAAGCAGCTGCTCCGTTACCCGACGCACGGGACCCAGCCGGTCGAGGAGATCACGTCGTTGCTCGAGCGCCTTGAGGCCAGCCCCCTCGCGGGCCT
>JAUTXM010000086.1 GCA_030838025.1 Acidimicrobiaceae bacterium | reverse complement strand
GCGACGTTGCCGGCCTCGCAGGGCAACGGGCTCGACGGGTAGTGGCCCGCCCCCGCCTTGAGCGCGCTGTCGGTGGTTCCCTCCACGACGACCATGTCGACCCCGAGGGCGGGGATCTTGATGCGGGTCAGGCTGTCACCGGTGACGACCCGGTGCGCCCGGTAACGATTCGCCAGTTGGGCGCTGGTCAACTGGCGGCCCAGCCGCTCTTGAAGCCGGTCCTGCCACAGATTGGTCCAGAAGGGGTAGCCGATCACGGCCACCCCGATCACCACGAGCCCGATGGAGACGCCCGAAATGATCCGCCGACGCCAGTCAGGCGGTCCCGGGGGTCCTTGGTCCTCCGACCCCCGCCGCCAAGGCGACCGGGGCAGCCGCTGCCGCAGCCGGGCCATAGCGGGCGACCCTCGCAGCTCCCGAAGCCGTGACCTCAAGTCGTCGAGGCGCGGCAGGCTAAGGCGGCCCCTCATGGCGCACCGGCGGCGACGGGCATCGGAACGGTGTCCGCCAGGCTCAGCGTGGCGTTCGTTGGGCCCAGCGGCGAAGCAGCGACCGGCGGGTGAGGTAACCCGCAAGGATCAGCGCCATACCGATGGGAAGAACCGGCGCCGCGGTACCCGTCACGGGCAGCTTCGTCACGAGGAGCGTCCCGCCGGTAACCGGCGCCAACGTGGTCGTGGTGGACGTCGAGGCGGTCGCAACCACCAGGGCCTTGGCGCCCCCAGCGGCCGACTCGGCGTGGGCCAGATGAAGGCTGATGCCACCGTTGAGGCCCGTGAGCAGGTCGATGCCCACACCGTCGGCTTGGGCGCTTACCGAGTTGTCCGCATGAACAGTCTTGGAACCGGCGCCCAGGGAGATGATGGAGTGCAGTGGCGTCCCCCCAAGGATGTCCAGCGGTGTCGTCAAACCCACCGGGATGACCGACCCCAACAGCTTCACGGTGACGATCGCCGGGTCGAACGTGGCCGCGCTGGCGCCGGTCAGCCGGTTGAAGGTGCTGGTGGTGTGGGCGAAGCCGAGGGTGATGGACAGCAGCGGGCCGCCGGCCAGGGTGAGGCCGGGCAGCACGTCGATCTCGGCGCCCTTGGCGACGGAGTCAGCGACGACCGTTCCGGCGCTGGTCACCACGGACGACACCGTGTCGCCCACATGAACCGTCACCAGGTTGGTGGCCCGCTGGAGGGCCGTCAGGAGCGAGCTCACTGGTTTGGCAGTGTCAAGACCCAGGCCGCCGAGCAATTGCTGAAGCGTCGTGCCCAGCACCGGCTGGAGCACTGACTGCACCTGGGTGAGAACCGTACCGAGCAGTTGGTCGGCGATCGGCGTGAGCGCATTGAGGACCGGTTGCAACAGGTTGAGCACCGGGTTGAGCAGGCCGACGTCGAGGGCCGCGATGTTGGACGTCGCGACCGCAGCCGGCGACGCGTTGGCAGTGCCGCTCGCCGACTGGGAGCAGGCCAACTCCAAGTTCAAGATGCCCGCGATCGGGAGGTGCAGGCCACACGCCTTGGGCGGCGCCGAGGCGGTATGGACGCTGTCAGCATCGGCGCTACTGACCGTCGCTGCGATCAGTGCCAATCCGGCCCCGTCGGCATGGGCCTTCGGTGACGAGTCGGCCTCGACGTTGGTCGAGCCGACCGTGAGATCGGTTCCGAACAGCCTGAGATCGAGGGCCTTCGCCGACGCGGTGCCGGCAAACGTCTCGGGCGTGTTGGCACCCGCCGTGACCGACGTGGCCGTCGAGGCGGCCACACCCGCCAACATGCCACCGACAATCAAACCCGACACGCTCAGCGCACAGATCCGACGAAAAACCCTCATATCAAGCCTGCCCCCACCTGAGTCTTTTCGGACGGGTGGGGACAGTACTACCTAGAACGGATTCGCGCTATTAAACCCTGTCGATCTCGCCAACGCGGGAGTAAAAGGCACCGATCGGATAAAGACACCCAACGCCAGCCCACGGTGCGGTCATTACCGGACAGCAGGATTCGGCTGGAGTCCACTCGCCGCCCATCCCGGCAGACTCGGCACACCCGCCCACCCCGGCACACTCGGCACACCCGCCCACCCCGGCACACTCGGCAGACTCGGCACCCGCCCACCCAAGCAGACCCGGCCACCCGCAGGCCGCCGAAGGAAGCGTCAGCGCAACATCAAGCCGTCGGCCGGTTCGATGGAGCCGTCCGAGGCCATGACCGGCGGCGATGCATCCACCGTCACCGTGGACCCCTCGGGGAAGTTGCCCTCCAGCAGCGCCAACGCCAGCCGGTCAGCGATCTGGCGCTGGATGAGCCGCTTCAATGGCCGCGCCCCGTACGCCGGGTCGTACCCCCGGTGGCCCAGCCAGGCCACCGCGGCATCGGTCACCACCAAGCCAAGGCGGCGAGCCGCCAACCGTCGCTCCATCGCGGCCAGCTGGATGGTAACGATGACCGAGATGTCCGCCTCCGAAAGCGCCCGAAACCGGACAATCTCATCGATACGGTTCAAGAACTCCGGCTTGAACGCGTCGCGTACATCGCCCTGATAGTTCGAGGTCATGATGAGAACGGCGTTGCTGAAGTCCACCGTGCGACCCTGGCCATCGGTGAGCCGGCCGTCGTCCAAGACCTGCAACAGGACTCCGAAGACATCCGGGTGGGCTTTTTCCACCTCATCCAACAACACCACGGCATAGGGGCGCCGCCGGACCGCCTCGGTCAGTTGGCCGCCCTCGTCGTAGCCCACGTAACCCGGGGGCGCACCGACCAGCCGAGCCACGGCGTGCTTCTCCTGATACTCGCTCATGTCGATGCGGACCATGGCCCGCTCGTCGTCGAAGAGGAAGTCGGCCAGCGTGCGGGCCAGCTCGGTCTTGCCCACACCGGTGGGGCCGAGGAACAGGAAGCTCCCGATGGGCCGCTCCGG
>JAUTXM010000111.1 GCA_030838025.1 Acidimicrobiaceae bacterium | reverse complement strand
GGTCGAGGCCCTCGCGACAGCTCATGAGCTCGAAGCCGGGATCGCTGTCTCAACGTACGACGTCGGACCAGGCCTGAAAGCCGCGGCCCACAGCGATGGCATCGCTTTTCATACTCTGTAGGTACGGGGTTGAGGGGCAGCGAAACGAGTGAGGACCGGAGTCGTATGACGGCGGTGTGGTTGGCCGGCCTTGGAAGAGATCGCACGCCGAGCCGTCGATCAGTGCGCTTAGCAGGAGCCGTGATACGAAAGTTCGCCCTCCCAGATAAATTGATCCGCTTCAGCTACAGCACGACGGGGCCCTCGACTGGCTAGCCGAAAGCTGCCAGGAATCCGGACGATGGGTTACATCGTGAACTGGACTGCCATGCTCGGTGGGATCGCGATGCCGACCAATGGGCAACGTGAGTTCGCTGGCGCGATCCTTCTCATCGTCGGACTGCTCTTCTACCTTGGAGGTGCCGGTTACCTCTCGCTGTGGCTCATTTCTCTACCGGAGACATGGTCCAAATGGATCGGCAAAGTACTCATCGTGGTAGGAGCCGCTCTGGTTATCTCGGCCCTTGGGATCGTCTTCGAGTAAGACTGGCCAAAGATCCAGAACGCCTCCGGAACCGTCGATCGGGGGATTGTGCACCCTGGCGATCGTTGGCGCGGACGGCTCAGATGAGGCAGTATGCACGGGATGCCTCCTTCGGCCGAAGAGGAATCTTTCCGTCGCCTCGGTCTCGGGCTGAAGGGACGTGCATCCACCGCGGCAGAGAGCGAGGTCGGTGCGTCATTCGACGCCCGAATAGATGACTCACTCGACCTTGCCGATCACTCCGAAGCTCTTGTCGGCTTCGAGAACCTGGCCTCAAACGTCTACGAGTTCCGGGTCGGTATCTCAGATGAAGAGCTAAGAACATTTGAGAACCTCGCCGCAGCATGGGGCGTCCAAAGCGATCGGTGGGAATACGTCCGACAAATGGTGCACGAACAGCGATCCAGACTCGCGGATCGCAGAGCGATTGTCGAAGCCCTGATCGCAGCTATCGACCGAATCGACGAGATCAATACCGCGGTCCGCTCTTGCGATGACCGACGAGCCGCCCTCGAGGTCCTCGTCCAACCACCCTTAGAGTTCAACGAGATGCAAGCCCAGCACGTACTTGACCTGACCATCGCCCGCCAGACCAAACAGTCCAGGGCTGACCTGGCAGCCGAGGCCGCGAGCATCGCCGAGGAGATCGACGGGCTTAACATCGACTAGTCGAGGAACTCCCCGAGGTGCAGTCGGGCAGCGCAGCCCCGTCGTTATATGGCGCAGTCGACCGCCGTGCTCGGTCCGAGGTCGACCGCCCAGATGAGTTGATCTGCGGCCTGTTCCCCGCCGTAGCCCATTTTGGGGCGCCTGTACGGTCCAGCGGCCCGGTCCAGCGCCAGAAAGGGTGGTGCCGACTGGGTTAGCCAGAGTGCAGTGGGCGTGCGCCTCCCGATACGGCTGCCTCGGCCGACAGGCTCGGGATGAGATCATGCCTGCCATGACACCAGAGAACGAGTCTCCCGCCCCCCAGCCTTGGAGGGTGCCCACGTGGCTCCTCGTCGTCATCACCGTGCTGGTCTTGGCGACAACCGCTCTGACCGTGGAGGTCGTCCGGCTGAATAGAACCGTTGTCCGAGCCCGCTGTGAGAGCGCTCGGGCGACTGCAGTTGCTGTCCTGGCCGCGTCCGGGAGGCCCACACCCGATGCCGTGTTGCGCGCGCTATCCACCTCCTGCACGGGGAAGCACCAGATCTTTGATCTCTGACTCAACTCCGGGCCGACCCCATGTCCCGTCGGATGGCCCACAACAGACGTCGCCCGGTCGGGCGACCGTACCCGTTGTTCGGTACGACCTCGGCGGATCGCCGATCAGGCTCTGTGGCGTCCCAGCTTGGCAAATCCGTGTGCCGAGGTCGCGGCGACGCTCACGAATGTCCCCAAGCCCAGACTGACCCAGCCTGACCCGCGTCACCGCGCGAGTGTGTAGGGATGGAGTTGCCGCCAGATGTGGAGGCTTTATCGGAGATCCTTTGGGATGACGAGCAGGACTTGGCGCACTACCAAGCGATGGTCACCCAGGCAAAGTCATTCTTGGAAAGATTCCGATGGTGTGGTGGCGTCCGCGCTCTCTACGGCGGGAAGGCGATTCCCGGAGTCGTGGCGGTGTTCTTGGCGGAGATCACGCCCGGCGAGACGGGCGTTGACCAAACGCTCTGGGTCGTTGTCGGCGACGTCCCTCCGGCATACCTTGTGCTTGATCGAGCACCGAACTCAACTGACGCCCTCGGGATCTACATCGAAAACATGCGGCGCTGGGTGAGGGCCGTCCTAGCCGGTGAGTCGACGCGCGGTCTGATTCCGGTGAACACCGAACCGACGCCTGAATCAGCTGAGATGCTGGCCTCGCGGCTCGACTTCCTCGAACGCGAAATCGTTTAGCGACAACGCTGTCTCGTCTCGTCCGCGGCGAATTGGTCATTGGCGTCTGGTAGCGACCCACGCACATAACGACACCTTCAGACCCTGCCGGTCCGGAAGGACCAACGCGCCCGAATCGGCGATCGGTGCTGATGGCACTAACCGCGTGATGACCCAAGGGCACCCACTGCCGCCTGACTTCACGGGGGTGGCTGGACCACTCAGGCTCCCGCGGAAGTTGAATCAGCGTGTCAAACCCGGACCTGAACCTTGACAATACTCATCCTCTTGAGGGGAGCCCAGTGGCGCCCCGGCTGTGCGGTAGCGGTGGATGCGAGTGGCCATTTCCCCCAGGCTGCCATACCGGACCCAGCGAAGGCATTGGAGGGAGGCGACCTATCGCTGGCTCCATGACAGGCGCACGTTCCCGTCGATCGGCCGCGAGACCGCCGCGTCGGGCAGCCTGATTCTGGCCGCCCGATCGAGCACGCTGGCGTTCGATCCCGACCCAGCCGATCTGGGCTGGCACACTGAGGGGGTGAGGCGCTACGCCCGCTTTGCCACCGTTGCCCTGGCTGCCCTCATCGTCACCGGGGCAACCGCCTGCAACCCAGCGATCTATCGAGCAGAAGGGACGGTCGTCTCGGTGGGTCCACACGAAGACGCAACGCAAGTCTGCTTAGTCCGGGCGATCAAGGCGGCGGGATCGACATATGGAAAATCACCGGGAAACGGAAGGATCTGCATGTTCGGCGTTCCCACGCCCGCTGGGATCGAGCTCCCGAAAGTCGGCGACTGTGTGATCCTGGAAAACCAAGGCGAGAGTTCTGAGCTCAAGATCGAACGGGCAACCAACTGTTCCCAATAGGGCGCAGCAGTGGCGTTCCGCACAAACCGCGCTCCTCAAAGGCGCTACATCCCGAGGCAGGCAAATACCGATTCGGCATTCTGCATCCCTTTCGGGGCCTCGGTCGGCCGCAGGTCATCCAACGGCCGTACGTGAGCGGCGAGCGTTCGGTCATCCGGATGGGCCGTCGTCGTCGGGACTGGCCGTCGGGATCTCGAGGTGGAGCCGTTCGGCGGCGGTGCGGCGGGCTTTGCCGCCACGGCGGCTGACCGCCGCCGATCACGGCCTGCCGATGGCTGACGCCGTCGCGTGGGTGATGCGGGCGGCCCAGGTGCAGCAACGTCCGCCAACGGAGGCGAACACCCAGTCCAGTCTGCGCATGCTTGCTGAGGTGATCGCGTCGGCGTTCGGCGGGGGCGAAGGCCGACGCTGGGAGTGGAGAAACGGGCAGTTCGATGCCTCGGACGGCTGCGGCCAACGACACGAACTGTTCGCGGCGTTTCCCTCAGCCGCCGATGCTTGCGTCGACGCCCGCGACGACCTTCTGGGATTGCCCGGCTACGGGTTCTGGTTCCTCCTGGCCGACGGTAGGCCAGTGCTCGCAGTCGAGCTCTCGTCGGCCCGGGTCTACGCCGGAGCTGATACCTGGTCGGTCCTCGATGCCGACAACGGCGACCGAACCTTGCGCATACCGTGACATCAGATCTGCGCTTGACACGTCGGGCCACGTAGGTGCGGTCGCCCTGGCCCTCCTGGAGCCGCCGAGAATGTATCTTATGTCAACTTGGCTCTAGATGGGATGTGAAAACGCGCTGGTTGTGCGCCATGGCGTGTGTCATGCGCAGCGAAATTGTCAGCGGAAACGCAGGGAACGTGTCAGCGGCCTTGCGCAGCGAGATGTCAGCACCGTGTGCGCAACGCGCTGACAGCGCGGCGTTTGTCGCGCCGACGGATCACGACGAGGGCGCCGGTCGCTTTGCTGTGGTCTTGGTCGGGGCACGCCGAGGCGGGTTTCGGGCGATCAACTGAGCGAGCTGGTCGTGAAGCTGGGACAGGCTTACGTCGTAGCGGTTGCGCTCGGTCTGTAGCTCGGTCCTGGCCTGGTCGAGAAGTCGCTCAGCGGTGTCGGCTCTGACGGTCGCTGCCTCCTCCGCAGCGTGTGCGTTGGCCATGTCGACTCGGAGCCGGTTCATCGACGCTTCGGTTTCGGCTGCATGCTGGGCAGCCTTGCGGTAGGCGTCCTCGGCGTGGGCGGCACGTTGATCGGCGGCGTCAGCTCGAGCCTTGGCGGCGGAAACCGCGGTTCGGGTCTGGTCCAGTTGCTCCGATAGCCGACCGATCTCGTCTTCGTGAGCGGCCGCCGCCTGGGCGGCCAGCAGGTCTCGTCGGTCGAGGTCGGCGCGGTGAGCGGTCAGGGCGGCGTCGAGGGCGTCCTGGGTTGAGGCCGCCCTGTCTCGGGCGGTGCTCACTTCCGCCCGTAGCTTGGCGATCGCGGCCTCGTGGTCAGAGTGCTCACGTTCCCATGCGGTGCGTTCTGCGGCGAGTTGCTCACCGGTGCGGGCGGCTGCCTCGGCGACGTTGGCTGCGTTCTGCTGGGCGGCGAGAACCTCTGCGGTCGCCTCGGCCCTCACTCGGGCGATCTCGACAGCCTGGCGGCCCGGGTCGATCGAACGAAGAGTCGCCTCGTAACCGCGCAGGTCGGTTAGCACTGCGCCGAGCCGCTCCAGGGCCGGACTGAGTAGCTCGCCGGGAGCGGGCTGGGGAGAATCGGCCAACCTTCGGCGGCGGGCCTCGGCCCGGTGGGCATTCGAGCAGTACAGACGGCGTCGCCCGCCGCCCGCTGGCTGTACGACCGGTTCCCCGCATCCCGCAAGGGCGCAGACGCCCGCCTCCGGGCCGGGGCGGGACTGATCGGTCACGTTCGCATGATAGCCGCACGGTACGTTCGACCGCACTCCCCTACGACAAAAGGTGACTTGGAGAACTTAGCTTCCCGCAAGTAGACTCTATTTCCATGGTCGGGGAGGGGCGTTCGCACGGGACCGAGACGACACCGCCGGTGTTGGTCGACGTGGCGCCAGTCAAGCCGATCGCGGTCCCGACCCGGCGGACCCTCGACGGTGCGGTGGTGGCCGATTGGGGCCAGGTCCCGGCCCGCGTGTACGTGGCTGGCCTGTCCGGCGACGGCCGACGGACCATGACCGCCTGCCTGGCTGCCATCGCCGACTGGGTGTCCGGCGGCTCCGCCGACATCGACACCCTGCCGTGGGCCAGCCTGCGCTTTACCCACACAACCGCCATCCGGGCCGCCCTGGCCCGCGCCGTGACCGACGGCCGCTACGCCCCGGCCACCGCCAACAAACACATCGCCGCCCTCCGCGGCGCCCTCAAAGCCGCCTGGCGGCTCGGCACCCTGGCCACCGACGACTACCTGCGCGCCGTCGACCTCCGACCGGTGCCCGGCAGCCGACTCCCCGCCGGGCGCAACGTCGAACAAGACGAGCTGACCGCCCTGCTCGCCGTATGCGCCGCCGACCCACGACCCGCCGGCGCCCGAGACGGCGCCATCATCGCCCTGGCCTACCTCTCCGGCGGCCGTAGGGCCGAACTAGCCGGGCTGCACCTAGCCGACCTCGACCTCGACCCGCCCGCCATCCGCGTCGTCGGCAAAGGCGGCAAACAACGCCTGGTGCCCCTCTCCCCCACCGCCACCCCGACCATCGAGGCCTGGCTGGCCTGGCGAGGCGACCAACCGGGCCCGCTGTTCTGCCCCATCGACCGAGGCGACAACCTCCAGCGCGGCCGCAGCCTGACCGGCGAAGCGATACGCCAGGTCCTTGGCCGACGCAGCCTGGCCGCCGGCGTCAAGGCCCTCTCCCCACACGACCTGCGCCGCAGCTACGCCGGCGACCTGCTCGACGCCGGCGCCGACCTCCCCGCCGTCCAACAACTCCTCGGCCACGCCTCCCCCGCTACTACCTCACGGTACGACCGCCGCGGCGACAAAGCGCGTCGCACCGCCGCCGAACGGTTGCACCTCGAGACTCCGACGGCCAGCACCGACGACGAAGTTGGATGACCTTCCTGCGGACGACCGCGGCCTCCGAAAGGCGTGCATAACGCCGAAT
>JAUTXM010000081.1 GCA_030838025.1 Acidimicrobiaceae bacterium | reverse complement strand
GCGGGCCCGCATCCACGACGTGATCACCGCCCTGCCCGAGGGCTACGACACCATTGTGGGTGAGCGCGGCTACCGGCTTTCTGGTGGGGAAAAACAACGCCTGGCGATTGCGCGAGTGTTGCTGAAGGATCCGGCCATTGTGATCTTGGACGAGGCCACGGCCCATTTGGACTCGGAAACGGAACTCATGATTCAACAGGCTCTGGCCGTGGCGCTGGCGGGGCGGACGTCGGTGGTCATCGCCCACCGGTTGTCGACGATTGCCGCTGCCGACCAGATCCTTGTCATTGACGGCGGACGCATCGTCGAGCGGGGCACGCACGATCAGCTGATCGGGCAGGGCGGGTTGTATTCGGAGCTGTACGAGACCCAATACGCCCGCGGCGGGGCCTCCCCGTCTCCATCGCCGGTCGGGGTGGCGGAATCCACGCCGGTGCCCGGCGCGGCCATCGCCCTGCCGTAACGCGGCGGCGGGAGGAGGGTCCTCCAGCGGCGGGATCGGCTTGGCTGGAGCACAAAGTGTCGTCCTCACGACGTTTTGTACTCCGGCCTACGAGCAAACGGCCGTCGCCGGGGGCGGCTAGGGCGTGACCACTACCTGGCCGTCCATGTTGCTGTGGATGGTGCAGCGGTAGGAATAGGTTCCCGACGCCGTGAAGGAGTGCGTGTAGTACCCGCTGGTGCGGTCGGGGCTACGCCAATCGGTGCCGACCACATTGTGCGGGATGCTCCCGTCGTCGAACTTCCAGGCGACGGTCTGGCCCGCGTGGACCGTGACCGACTTTGGATTGAAGGCGATAGTGCGAATGTCGACGGTCACCGCCACATTCGACGGCGGCGCCTCGGTCTTGGCGGCCGAGGAGCTGGTGCCGCAGGCGGCCAGGAGGGCCATCGCGGCCGCGATGAGCCCGGTTCTGACCGCGTTCACTGCCAGCGGTCGAGCACGTCGAGCAGCTCCGAGAGCGGACCGATCACCGCATCGGGCTCGACGTCGTAACCCGGAACTCCGCCGTGCGGTCGCAGCACCCCCCGAAGGCCGGCCTGCTGGGCGCCGAAGACGTCGTCATAGGCCCGGTCGCCCACCATGACGGCATTGCCGGCATCGGCGACTCCCAACGCGTCCAGGGTCGCCCGGAACGCGCTGGCATGGGGCTTGCTATAGGTGAGTTCGCTGGTGTACAGCCGGGCGTCGATGAACTCGACCAGACCGTCGCGTGCGAGAAAGTGCTCGTGGAACGCCCGAGGCCAATGGGTGTTGGACAACAACCCGACCTTGAGCCCTCGCTCCTTGAGCTGGGCCAGCACCGACGCAGCAGCCGGGTCGTGACGGATATGCGGGGTCCAGGCATCCAGATGCCCTTGGGTCGCCTCCTCGATGACCGCCGCGGCCACATCGAGATGCAGCGCCTCTGACGCCTGGGCCAGCAGTTGGGCCAGGGTGAAGCTTCGCTGGTCCACCGGGATGCCGGCCCATGCCTCGGCCTCCACCTCGACCAGGCGCTTGCAGATCTCGTCCTCACGACCGGGATCGGTGCCCGATGCCAGGTGTTTGGCCGCCAGGCGCCACATGTCGACCATGTCCACGTCGACATAGACCGAGAGGGTGCCGCCCCAGTCGAAGATGACCGCTTCGATCATGCGTGCTCCGGCGCGTTGGCTGCCGCGCCGTCGGTTCCGGTTGTTCTCGTATCCAACCAGCGACGGAAACCGGCGGCGTTGGAATGGATCCCGTTCAAGGTCTCCAACTTCTCGCGCTCGGCCGGATCGGTGCCGCTCAGGTCCCCCCCGAAGGCCGCCTCGAGCGCCTCGGCGATGTCACGACCCTCCCGCCATGCCGCCTCGGCCACATCGGCCCAGTGGCGCAGGATCTCCTCCGCCTCTTCCAGCATCGGCATCGGGTCGGGAAGCAGCCCATAGTGCGCCAGCGCGACGCCGGCGGGTCGGCGGTCGCGAAACCGGCGCAACGAGTTGACGGCCAGGTCGAGATCGAAATCGGGCGGCGGCGTGGCGGGGCGGATGATTCCTGCGGCCGGGAGGCGAACACCGACCGCATCGCCCGCGAAGAGGAGGCCGCTCTCGGTGTCGTGCAGCGCCAGATGGTGCTTGGCGTGTCCTGGTGAATCGACCGTCACCAGTTGCCGTTTGGGCCCCACGTCGATCGTGTCGCCGTCATCGAGTACCTGGATGCGCTCGGCCGGGGTGGGATCGAGGCGGCCGTACAGGCTGTCGAGCAGCGGGCCGTACACCCGGGCCGCGGAATCGACGAGCCGCGAGGGGTCGACCAGGTGGCGGGCGCCCTTCGGATGGACGTAGATCGTGGCCTTGGGAAAGGCACGCGCCACGTCGCCGACGCCGCCTGCATGGTCGAGGTGGATGTGCGTTATCGCGATCCCCGCCAGTTCGTCGGCCGCCACGCCGTGTGCCTCCAGGGCACTGAGTAAGGCGGGCACCGAAGACTGGCTCCCCGTTTCGACCAGTACCGGTGAGGGGCCTTCGACGAGGTAGCCGGCGGTGACCTCTTCCCAGCCACCGAGCAGGGTGTCGATCTGGAGCACCCCGGGGGCGATGTAGTGGGGCATAGGCGTTGGACCCTACTGGCCTGTGGCAGGTTGACTGCATGGCCCCACTTCCCAGTTTCGACACCAGCCGGGTCTCGCCGACTGATGCGGTGGTCACGCTTCGGTCCCTGCCCCGCCGCTTTGGCGAAGCCTTCGACCGCGCCGCTCGCGCCGCCGGCGCCGCCGACGACGACGACGACGACGTCATCACTCGCCGCCCCGCCGACGGCGGGCTCTCCCCGCTGGCGCACGCGGCCTGGACGGCGTCGGCGCTCGAAGAGATCGGCTCGGCTTTCCGACGGGTTCAGGAGGCGAGCAACCCGCCGATCACGCTTCCAGCGCGGGACCCGCCGGGTCCGGTGGACGGCCCCGACGACACCATGGCCTCGGTCTTGGCCCGCCTCGGCGACCGCGCCCGTTCGGTTGCAGACGCTTTGGCGGCGGTGCACGGCGTGGACTGGCTGCGGACCGGGCAGGCTGCGACGGGACCCGTTTCCGCCCTCGACATCGCTCGTCACGGGGTCCGGTTAGGGGTCGAGCACCTCCGTGCCGTCGAAGCAGCGACCCGCCCCGGTGGCCGCTAGCGGCAGCGCCGCCAGGTTTCGTGCCGTAGTTGGGAGGGAATCCTTTTGTGAAAGGCGGGACCTGGAACACAAGGAAGTCAACGCATGCGAGACGGCCGGAAAGTGGAAACCAGGCGAGACCGAAAGGCATTGGCCACGCACGCGGGAATGGGGCGGATCTCCGCCATCTCGGTGCTGGCCGGTGCCTTGTGCGGTTTGGCCACCCTCGAGATCCTGCTGGCGATCGCGGGTGCAGCCGGCGTGGCAATCAATGGCGGCACGAGCTTCGCCACGATGGGCGAGCGGCAGTTCAAGTCGATC
>JAUTXM010000078.1 GCA_030838025.1 Acidimicrobiaceae bacterium | reverse complement strand
GCCGACGAAGCTGCACCCGGCCGCCATGGCCTGCTTGACGGCCTCGACGAGCTGGTCCGGCGGGCATTCCTCGACCCGATGGCCGGGGAAGCGCGAACGGAGTTCTTCGACGGACGTGGTGTTGGGTCCCGAGCCCGGATTGACAAAGATCGCCGCCCGGCGCGGCCCTTCACCCCCCGACGGTTCGGTCATCGGCCGATCCTCCCACCTCTCATGCCCTTGCCGATCCACCGCGAACGGGGGCCCTGATCGGGGCGAGTTGGCTGGCTCACCCCGACCAGTCTCCTGCGCGATCGACCGATTTCCCGTGACGAAGGCAACGTTGGCGATAATTTCACGGGTCCGCCGATTCGTCGTCACGCCTGTACCCACGGCGGCCATGCCGTCAAACCGCCACGATGGGGCAAATCGGGCGGCATTTTCCCCAGGTCAATTCACTTGCCGTTCCGCCCCTCGAGCGCCACAGTGGCCGGATGCGCCAGGGACGCGGAGTCTGGATTGCGACACGCGGCGGGGGGCGACCGTCCGCCGAGCTCTACCAGTTCGGGACGGGCGCGGCCGGGACCGGCACGCCACCCGCGCCTCACTTCGAGCTGGGCGATATCCGGCGCCTCGGCCGGCGCCTGCTGCGGGCCGCGGTCACGTCGGCTCGGGTAGAGCCTCCCGCGACCGTCGCCCAGATTCTGGCCGGGCACCTCGGCGCCGAGGCCGCATCGGTGCCGGTCGTGGGCGAGACGTGGCCCTCCTACGAGCACGTCAACGTCCAGGTAGCGCTGAACCGATGGTTGGCCCGCCCCGGGCGACAGTCCACGCTGGTCGGGATCACGGCGTTCCAGCACCGGATGTTTTCCCTGGCTGACCTGGCCCAACCCGCCATGGCGGAGCACGGGCCGGGCGTGGGCAGCGTCGCCAAGACGAGCCTTCCGATCGGGCCCGGCGGGGCGACCATGAGCTGTGTGCGCTGCGGGCTCTACGTGGTGACCGATTCCGGTGACGGCCCCAAGCTGGCGTTGCTCTTGCGCGAGGGCGACGCCCACGGTCCGCAGCCGGGCCTCGTCGTCGAGGTGGCGTGCGCCGACAGCGAGCGATCGGCCTCGATCCTGGCCGAACTGCGGGCCTTGGCCCTGGAGCACAACGTGTTCCGGGGACAGGTGCTGGCGTTCGGCAGCGAGATGTTCGGTGGGTTCGGGCCGGGCGACGCGCCGGTGACGTTCCGGGAGCGGCCCTCCATCGGCCCGGACTCGCTGGTGCTGCCGGCGGGGACGTTGGAGCTGATCGAGCAGCAGGTGATCGGGGTGGCCCGGCACCGGGACCGCCTGCTGGCCAGCGGGCAGCACCTGAAGCGGGGGCTGCTGCTGTACGGACCGCCGGGTACGGGGAAGACCCATACCGTCCGCTACCTGCTCAGCCAACTGGACGAGGTGACGGCGGTGATCCTGTCGGGCAACGCCTTGATGTTCGTCGGTCAGGCGTGCTCCATCGCCCGGGCGTTGCAGCCCGCGTTGGTCGTCATCGAAGACGTCGACCTGATCGCCGAGGAGCGGGGGATGCGCCCGGGGCAGCATCCGCTGCTGTTCCAGCTGCTCAACGAGATGGACGGACTGGGCGACGACACCGACGTCACGTTCGTGCTCACGACCAACCGGGCCGACTTGCTGGAGCCGGCGCTGGCCGCCCGCCCGGGCCGTATCGACGAGGCGGTCGAGCTTCCGTTGCCCGACGAGGACGGCCGGATGCGGCTCCTCGATCTGTACAAGGGCCCGATGGAGCTGCGGCTGGCCGATGCCGAGGCGGTGGTGGGGCGGACGGCCGGCGTGACGGCATCGTTCCTGAAGGAGGTGCTGCGCCGGGCCGCCCTACAGGCCGCCGGTCGGGCTTCGAGTGAGGAGGGGAACGGCGACCGCGACGCAGGGTCCGTGGTAGGTCCGCTCACCGTGACCGATGCCGACATGCGCGCCGCCTTGGACCAGTTGCTGGACGAGCGCAGCCGGATCACGAGGGTGCTGCTGGGCGGCGAACGAGCCGATCGGGCCGCCGTTCGCCCACCGCAGCCGTGGCTCCATGCCATGCCGCCCGGGGACGGCTACATCATCGAGCAGTGACCCGGCGGGTTCCAAAACCGTTTTGGTCACTCGATGTATCTATTACATCGGTTTGTGGCAACAACGCTCGCCCGGCAGCGGGTCGCCGGGCGCCCGGCAGCGGACGGCGGCGCCGGCAGCGGGTCGCCCAGCGCCCGGCGCATCCGCCCTACCCGTTGAGCGCGTCCAGGTCGGCCGGCTTGCCGTCGACGAAGATCCGCACGTTGCCGGCACCCTCGGTCCGCCAGGTCCCGTCGCGCTCGCGGATGAGCGCCGTCTGTTCGTCGATGGCGGCGATACGCAACCCGCCCGCCGCCAGGCTGAAGGTCCGGTGCGCCTTCTCAGGCGACCAGGTGTTGGCATGGGGCAGCACCGCGACCTGCTCGATCAGCCCGAGGCCCAAGGTCAAGGCGCCGCCGCGCGGGTCGATCATGGGGTCGCACAACGCCATGGCGCCCGCCGACGACCCGGCGACGACCGCCCCGTCGTGCCACGCCTCCTCCAGCGCCTGCCACACCTTGGAGTCCTTCAGCACCGAGCGGAGGTGGAGCGGGGAACCGCCGCCCAGGTAGATGAAGCGCGCCCCCCGCACGACGGCCGCCATCTCGGCCTCCTCGGCGTCGGTGCGCCCGAGCACCATCAGCCCCCGCACCTGCCCGCCGAGCGCCTCGAAATGCCTGGCCGCGGTGGCCACGGCCCGGTGGGGGTGCTCGTACGCCGCCGCGGTCGGCAGGACCAGCACCTCGGTCCCCCCGCTCGCCGTCAGCAGGCCGACGTCGAAGCTGCACTGGTCGCGCCATTCGGCCCCGCCGACCAGTGCCAGCATCCCGGGGTGTGCGTTCGTGGTCATTGCCCTCCTCCAACTCCGGCACTCGTTGAATGGGTCCGAGGCGCCCGCCACACCCGGTCCTCGACGTCGGGCTCGCCGATCGGCGGGCGCCACGCCACGCCCTGCACGCACGACGCGAACAGCGGTCCGGCGGCGGGCAACGCGAAGCGGTCGCAGTCCGACACCGACAGTCCAGCCTGGCGTAGCGTCGTCAGCGTGTCCCGGTCCAGGTGGCACCCCGCCGCTATCCGACTCCACAGGGGCGAGACGGCCCGCTGCAACCGCCCTCGCAACCCGCGCGCCGCCACGTGCTCGATGAACAGCAACCGTCCACCGGGCGCCAGCCACCGAACGATGGACGCCGCCACGGCAGCGGGGTCGCCCACGCTGCACAACATGAGCGTCGCCACCACCGTGTCGAAGCCGCCCTCGGGCAGGTCGGCCTCCTCGACGGCGACACCGAGGATCTCCCAGGGCACGCTCAGCGTTTGCGCCCGCCATGCCAGCCGGCCTCCCAGGGCCGCGTCGGGCTCCAGGGCGGTGAGCGACGTCACTCGCTCGGGCCGGTAATGCCGCAAGTTGAGCCCGGTCCCGGCGCCGATCTCGAGCACCCGCCCCCGGGCCGCGGCCAGCAGGCGCCGCCGGCGGTCAGCCAACCCCCGCGCCTCGGTGGCGGCCAGCACCCAGTCGTAGAAGGCGGGGCCCCACCAGTGGCGCGTCATGGCGCAGGTCACCGTAGCGTCCCGGGAAGGAACGCTCCCTCAAAGGTTACTAGTCGGTAATATGGGGCTCATGTCCGTGAAGCGGCTCGGGGTGGTGGGATCGGGGATCATGGGGGCAGGCATCGCCGAGTGCGCCGCCCGGGCGGGCTACGAGGTGGTGCTGCGCGCCCGGCGCCCGGAAGCGGCCGCTGCCATGGTCGATGCCCTGGAACGGTCGCTGGCCCGACGGGTTGACCTGGGGAAAATGCCTCCCGAGGAGCAGCGCACGGTCCTTGCCCGGGTGATCGCCACGACCGACCTCGAGGATCTGGTCGAATGCGACCTGGTCATCGAATCGATCGTCGAGGACCTGGCGGCCAAGCAATACCTGTTCGCCCAGCTGGACCGGGTGTGCCCCGAGGGGGTCATCCTGGCCACCAACACCTCGACGCTCCCGGTCATCGAGCTCGCGATGGCGACCAGCCGGCCCGACAAGGTGTGCGGCATCCACTTCTTCAACCCCGCCGCGGTCATGGCGGTCGTCGAGATTGTTCGACCGCTTACCGCGAGCACCGAGACCGTCGCGGCCTGCCGTGCCTTCGCAGAAGGCTGTGGCAAGCAACCAGTCGAGGTGAGGGATCGGGCGGGCTTCATCGTCAACGCCCTCCTTTTCCCCTACCTCAACAACGCGGCCCGCATGCTCGACGCCGGGGTGGCCAGCCGCGACGACATCGACGCCGCCATGAAGGGGGCGTGCGGGTTCCCGATGGGGCCGCTGGCGTTGCTCGACCTGGTCGGCCTGGACACCAGCGTGGCCATTCTCGACGTGCTCCACCGGGAGCTGGGCGACCCCAACTACGCCCCGGCCCCCAACCTCCGGCGCATGGTGGCGGCCGGGTGGCTGGGCCGCAAGGCGGGCCGCGGCTTCTACCAGTACCCCTGATCCGCCCGCCTGCGACCCGCCCGGACCCGCTCGCGGCCTGTTGGGTCGTACCATCCCAGCGGTATGGATGACGCCGAGCTCGTTGCTGCCGCGCGGGCGGGTGACCGCAACGCCTGGGCCGCCATCTACGACCGCTACGCCGATCGCATCCATGACTTCTGCGCGTCGATGCTGCGCAACCGGGCCGATGCCAGCGACGCCCTGCAGGAAACGTTCCTCGTCGCCTTCGAAACCCTCGGCCAGCTCGCCCAGCCGGATCGCCTCGGTGTGTGGCTGTACGCCGTTGCCCACCGAGCCATTCTGGACCGGACCGGCCCCGAGGGTCTGGCGGTCGGCATCGACGCGGCCGGCGACGTGCTCTGGGGATCCGACGCCACCCAGGAGCGGCCTTCTCGCGCCGAGCTGGCCGAGTTCGTCTGGCAGGCCGCCGCGGGCCTGGACGAGCAGGAGCGGGCGCTGCTCGATCTCCACCTGCGCCAGGGCCTGGAAGGGCCGGACCTGGCCAGCGCCGCGGGCGTCGCGGCCGGCCCGGTGGACGCCAGGGTGCAGCGGCTGGAGGCCCAGGTCGATCGGTCGCTGGGCGCATTGCTGGTGGCTCGCACCGGGCGGCGAAACTGCCCCGAGCTCTACGCCGTCCTCCACGGGTGGGACGGCCGGCTGACGCCGGAGTTCCGCGACCGGGTGACGGCCCACGTGGACGACTGCGAGAAGTGCAACAGCCGGCGCCGCATCGCCCCCAGCCCCCTGGCGCTCATCGCCGCCGCCTCGATGGCGCCCGCCCCGGCCTACCTGCGCTCAGTCGTGCTGGGCAAGGCGGAAATGGACGCCCTGGAGCACGACGGCGATGGCCGGCCCGGCTCGAGCCGCATGCTGGCCAGTGCCGGGTGGGTGTTCAACCGGGATGGCTTCCCCGATCTCACGGGCGACCAGCGTGCAGGCGCGCTCCGCTCGCCGGGGCCCGTGTTGGCCAGCATCCGACCGACGACGGTGATGGCCGCGGGTGGCGGCGCGGTGGCGGCCGGCGCGGTGGCGGCCGGCGCCCGGGCGGCGACGGCCCCGACGGCGGCTGTCCCCAACGTCGAGACGGCCCGCCCTCGCCCCCCCCACGACCGAAGGGGCCTCCAGATCGGAGGTCTGGCGGGCCTCATCATCCTGTTCGCGGCCATCGTGATCGTGGTCTCGAGCCGGTCCAAGGGGAGTCCGTCGGGCGCCATCGCGGTCGGCGTCACGACCAGTTCGGCCACCGCGTCGTCGCAGCCCACGACCACGGCCTCGACCGCACCGCCGACCACGCCGCCGACCAGCCTGGTGCCCACCACCGTCGCGACCGTCGGTCACCTCGTCGTCGGTGGTTCCAAGTCGGTTGAGCTGGGAACCAGCGCGAGCAGCGCCTCGCTGATCGTCGGCAACGACGGGCCGGCACCCCTGGACTACTCGGCCACCGCGTCCGGCTCCGGCCTGTCCGTGAACCCCACCACGGGCACGCTCGGTCCGAGCGCCAGCCAGA
>JAUTXM010000077.1 GCA_030838025.1 Acidimicrobiaceae bacterium | reverse complement strand
TGGTCGACCGAGGACCCGATCTGGGTGCCCGAGCCGCTCCACCCCGAACCGGTCTGAGACGCGGCCTCAGCAGCGACCCCGGCCGTACTCTGGTCCGATGCCCGCCCCGGCCGCGCAGCTCGTCGACGCCGACGCCTACCGCCACGCCGTGACCCGGTTCCGGGAGCAGGCCATCGCCCTGCCGACCTTCGCCCAGCTGGCCGACCCCACAAAAGCCCCGCCCGCCACCACGGCCGCCCTCGAACACGTCGACCGCAACGCCGCCGACCCCCGAAACCTGTTCCGGGTCCACTGGCACAACCACGGCACCTCGCCCCACCCCGGCCAGACGCCGGTCGCCGACTACCTGGTGCTGCCACGCCAGCTCACTGGCGTCGACGCCCCGATCGTCGCCCTGCTCGGCAACCGTTTCCCGCTGATCGGTGCCCACAAGGTGCTCGCCGCCTACGCCTGCCTGGCGCCTCAGATCGTGACCGGCCAGTTCGACCCGACCTGGCAACGCGCCGTCTGGCCCTCCACCGGCAACTACGCCCGGGGCGGCGTCGCCATCTCCCGCCTCATGGGCTGCCGGGGCATCGCGGTCCTGCCCGAGAACATGAGCCGGGCCCGCTTCGCCTGGCTCGACGCCTGGGTGGCCGACCCGGCCGACATCATCCGCACGCCGGGCTCGGAGAGCAACGTCCGCGAGATCTACGAGGCCTGCGACGACCTGGCCACCGACCCCGCCAACGTGGTCTTCAACCAGTTCAGCCAGTTCGCCAACCACCTGGTCCACTACCAGGCGACGGGCCAGGCCGCGGCCGGGGTCTTCGAGGCGGTTGCCGCGCCGCGGCCGGGCGCCCGCCTGCGCGCCTTCGTGGCCGCCACCGGCTCGGCCGGCACCATCGCCGCCGGCGACTACCTGAAGGAGCGCTACGGCTCCCTGACCGTCGCGGTCGAGGCGCTCGAGTGCCCGACCATGCTGTACAACGGCTTCGGCGAGCACAACATCCAGGGGATCGGCGACAAGCACATCCCGCTGATCCACAACGTCATGGCCAACGACGCTGTGGTCGCCATTTCCGACCGTTCGACCGACGCCCTCGACGTGCTGTTCAACACCGGAAAAGGGGCAGCCCACCTGGTCGACCACGCCGGGGTGGCGCCCGAGACCGTGGCGCAACTGGGCAACCTGGGACTGTCGGGCATTTGCAACATGCTTGCGTCTATCAAGCTGGCCAAGCGGCTCCACCTCGGACCCGACGACATCGTGGTGACCGTCGCCACCGACAGCGCCGAGCTGTACGCCACCGAACGGGCGGCCCGGGTGGCAGCGGACCCCGACTGGGACCCGGCCGCGGTCTTCGACGAGCATCTGCGCCAGGTGGCCGACGATCACGTGCTGGAGCTGACCGCGGTCGACCGCGACCGAATCTTCAACCTGGGCTACTTCACCTGGGTCGAGCAGCGCGGCGTGAGCCTGGAGGACTTCGAGGCCCGCCGCCACCAGGCATTCTGGCGGGGCCTGCGGGGACTGGTGGCGCAATGGGACGAGATGATCGAGGAGTTCAACGCCCGCACCGGCGTGGGGGTGGCCACGTGACCCCGATCGCCCGACCTTTGGGGGCATTTCAGCGCTTTGGGTCCACTTATCGTTGTCCAGCAGCAACAAGTGGACCCAAAGCGACAAGTGTCGCCCAGACCTCGCACCGCCGGGCGATCGGAGCCGGTTGAGAGGCGGATTTCGGCCCCGATTCGGTCGGCGCAGCACCACTGACGGGACCGACGACCCGTTGCTGTGGCGATCGCGGAGCGCGCCAGTGCCGCAGTGTGCCGGTTGCGGCGCCGTGGCGGGGCTGGGCGATCCGTGGCCGTGGAGCTGCCCGAAGCGGCGGGACGGCGACGACATCGACCATGTGATCGTCCCCCGGCTGGATTTGGCCGGAGTGCCGCTGGTCATGTCCGACAGCACCAACCCGTTCATCCGCTACCGGGGCCGGCTCTCGTCGTATCACCTCTGGGTGGGGGCAGGCCGAGATGACCAATCGTTCGTCGCACTGGTCAAGTCGCTCGACGCAGCCGTGGCCCGCCTGGCAGGACTCGGGTTCCGCGTCACTCCGCTCGCCCATTTTCCCGACCTTGACGAGGCGATCGGCACCCGGGTCTGGGTCAAGGACGAAACCGGCAACGTCGCCGGGTCCCACAAGGGCCGCCACCTCTTCGGTGTGTTGCTGCTGCTGCGGGTGCTCGAGGCGCTGGGCCACGACGTGGGCGGGGAACTGGTCATCGCCAGCTGCGGCAACGCCGCCTTGGCGGCGGCAACCGTCGCCTCGGCCGGTGGGCGCCACCTCACGGCGTTCGTCCCGGCGGGTGCCGACCCGGGCGTGCGGGCGCTGCTGGCCGCCTCGGGCGCCGCCGTCGAGGTGTGCCCGCGAGACGGGCGGCCCGGTGACCCGTGTTACCGGCGACTCCGCCAGGCGGTGGCCGGGGGGGCCATTGCGTTCAGCTGCCAGGGACCGGACAACGGCTTCGCCATCGAGGGCGCCTCAACCCTCGCATGGGAGGTGGCCGAGGCCCGTGCAAGGGTCCGAGGCGGGGCGCTGGACCGGGTCGTCATCCAAGTCGGCGGGGGGGCGCTGGCGGCGGCGTGCGTTCGGGGTTTCGAGGTCCTTGGGGCCCCTCCGGTCGTCGACACGGTGCAGACCACGGCCGCCCATCCGCTGGAACGGGCGGTCGGGCGCCTGCGGGAGCGGGCCCAGGCGCTGGGCAGCGTGGACGCCGCGGTGGCCGAGGCGGCCGCCCATCGAAGCGCCTACATGTGGCCTTGGGAGACCGAGGCGGCCAGCGTGGCCACCGGCATCCTGGACGACGAGACGTACGACTGGCTGGCCGTCGCCCGGGCCATGCTGGCGACGGGCGGGGCCGCAGTCGTGGTGGGCGAGGCGGAGCTGGAGGACGCCAACGGGCTGGCCCGCTCGGCGACCGGCATCGACGTGGACGAGACGGGCTCCGCCGGGCTGGCGGGGCTGCGTTCGCTGGTTCGGGCGGGGCGGGTCGAGCGTGGCTCCGATGTGCTGGTCGTGTTCACGGGGCGCCGGCGGCCCGCGTCAGGGAGCGCGGACTAGCACGCTTCGGTCGAGCGACTCGAGCGATGCGTGGCCACTCAGGGCGACGGTCAGGTCGAGTTCGGCCAGGAGGCAGCGCAGGACGTGGCGGACGCCGTCGGCCCCGCCGATGGCCAGGCCATAGACGTAGGGGCGGCCGACGAGCACCGCCTGGGCGCCGAGGGCGATGGCCTTGACGATGTCGCTGCCGGTGCGGATACCGGAGTCGAAGAGGACCGCCGTGTCGCCGCCGGCGGCGCACACCTGGACGATTTCGGGGAGGCAGTCGAGGGCGGGACGGGCGCCGTCGATCTGGCGGCCGCCGGGGGTGGAGACGACGATCCCGTCGACGCCGGCGTCGATGGCCGCTCGGGCATCGTCGGGGTGGCACACCCCCTTGACCAGGATGGGGAGGCTGGTTTGGTCCCGGAGCCAGGCCAGGTCGGCCCAGGTGAGCGACGGGTCGCCGAACATCGCCGCCCAGTGCTGGATGGCTCCCGCCGGGTCGTCCTCGGGGGGGCGGGCCAGGCCGGCGCGAAAGGCCGGGTCGCTCAGGTAGTTGGCGATCCCTCGGCCCTGAAGCATCGGCAGGTAGGCGTACTCCAGGTCGCGGGGCCGCCAGGACAGGGTCCAGGTGTCGAGCGTCACGACGATGGCGCCAAATCCCGCCCGCTCGGCCCTCGTGACCAGGCTCCGCGCCACGTCGCGGTCCTTGGGCCAGTAGAGCTGGAACCAGGCCGACACCGCCGGTTCGGCCGCCACCACGTCCTCCATCGCGGTGCTGGCCACCGTGGACAGGACCATAGGGAGGCCGGTGGCGGCCGCGGCCCGAGCCACGGCCAGTTCCGCCTCCGGATGAACGATGCCGATGGCGCCGATGGGCGCCAGCAGGATCGGCGCCGGCAGGGCGACGCCCAGCACCTCGGTGCTGAGGTCGCGTCGGGCGACGCCTCGCAGGAGCCGGGGCACGATCTGCCACCGCTCGAACGCGGCCCGGTTGGCCCGGGCCGTCAGTTCGGTGCCGGCCGAGCCGGCCACATAGGCGAAGGCTTCGGGGCTCAAGACCTGGCGGGCCGCCGCTTCGATGCCCTCATAGGTCACCGGGTAGGGCGGCTTCTGGCCGCTGATGCCCGCCAGGTACAGCTCCAGCTGGAAGTCTCCGAAATGGGGCACGGCCCGCCAGGCTAGGCAGGATCCGGGTGGTGTTCTATGCCACATCCCGGCGCTGGAAGAGCGCCGCCGCGATGGCGAACATGGCGACGGCTACGGCCCCGAGGTACAGCCCCGCGACCGCGACCGACCGCCCGTGGACACCGGTGGCATCGCCGGATTTGCCGCTGACGAAGACGATGGCGTTCCCGAGGATCAGCCAGCGGCGCCAGCCCTCGAGGAGGTTGCCGACCACATTCTCGATCACCAGGATGTAAGCGAACAGCACTCCCATGGCCGCGGCGGTGTTGCGCCCCACCGACGCGATGGAAAACCCGATCGTCGTGCCGATGGCGGCCATGGCCATGGCCCGCAGCCCGACGCCGCCCACCGAGCGCCACCACTGCCCGGTGGCGCCCGCGGTCGTGCCGTGCAGCAGCGCCGACGGCAGGAGCACCAGTACCAGCAGCACCAGACCCAGGAGCGTCAGCACCATGCCCACCACCGTCGCGGCCAGGACCTTCGCTGACAGGACCCGGATCCGCCGGGGCTCCCACGTGAGGATGGTGGTGATGGTGCGGCTGGGCCATTCGGCGCCGATGATGGAGGCGCCGATCAGGCTGGCCAGGATGACGAACGGTGCAGTCACCCCTTGCAGCACCCCTCTCACGCTGGTCAGGTGCAACCGAGGATCGCGCACCCGAATTGCATTGCCGGGAATGCACACCGGCTGGACGTCGCCGTTGGGACCCCGAGTGAATTGCTGATCCTGCTGCCCCGGCGGGCAGATGGGAATGCCTTTGACGCTCGTCTGGGCCTGGGCCGCATCGACGCGCGCCTGGTAGGTGGACTCCGCCAGGTGGTGGGTCTTGAGAAAGGTGATGGCGCCCGCCACGACGATGCCCACCGCGGCCAGGGCGAACGCCACCCGGACCAGGCGCCGGGCCAGCACCCGGCTGAGCTCGCCCGCGAACAGGGCCTTCATGAGGGGTTGGGCTCGGTGAGCTGGAGGAAGACCGTTTCGAGATCCACTTCCTCGGGGCGTAGCTCGGTCAGGTACATGTCCTGGTCGGACAGGATCTTGGTCACCGTTGCGGCCTGCGCCGGGTCGATCTCGACCCGTATCTGGTCGCCCACGAGCGAGGCCGGCAGACCGGCGCTGCGCAGGGCGTACAAGCCGGAGTGCAGCTCGCCGGGCGCCAGGCGGACCAGCATCCCGAGCGCGGTCGCCCCGGTCAACACCGACTGGACCGACCCCGCGGCCACGCAGCGACCGTGCGAGAGGATGGCGACGTTGTCGCAGGTGTGCTGGACCTCGGACAGCAGATGGCTGGACAGGAAAACCGTCCGGCCTTCCCGGCCCAAGGTCAACAGCAGGTCCCGTACCTCCTTGATGCCCGCCGGGTCGAGTCCGTTGGCTGGCTCGTCGAGGACCAGCAGGGCCGGCTCCTTCAACAGCGCCACCGCCAGGCCGAGGCGTTGGCGCATGCCGAGGGAGAACCCCCGGACCGGGTCGTCGGCCCGCTCCGCCAAGCCCACCTGTTCGAGGGTGCGGGTGACGGCGGCGGCCCCGATGCCGTTGAGCCGGCCGAGCAGGGCCATGTTCTGGCGCGCCGTCAAGCCCGGAAACACCCCCGGCGTCTCGACCAGTGCCCCCACCCGGGGGATCACGGTGGGGAGATCCTTCTGGGCGTCGGCCCCGAGGACCCGGCACACGCCGGCGGTCGGTCGGACCAGGCCGAGCAGGCAGCGGATGGTGGTCGTCTTGCCCGACCCGTTGGGGCCGAGGAAGCCGAAGACGCCGCCTTCGGGCACGCTCAGGTCGAGGCCGTCCACCGCTTTGACCGGGGGGCGGCGCGGCCGGTGGTACTCCTTGCGCAAGCCTTCGACCTCGATCACCGCCATTGGCCCTACCGTAACGGCCGGGCGGGGCGCCGCCGATACGCTCGGCCGGGAGTGGATCCGAAGGGATATCCCCTCGCCCAGTTGAACGTCGGGGTGCTCGCGGCGCCGCCCGGCTCGCCGTCGCCGTCGCCCTCCCCCGATGGGACGGGCTGCCCGGCCGGTTGACGAGGCGGGCCTCGGAGGTCACCGTCGCCCCAGGGTCACCTCAGGGACATCTCGGCGCATGGCACGCCGAGTGCCCCGAATCCACACATTCGCTCGAACTCCCCACAGAAGGGGACGCTACGTGGCCGGATTGGCTGCTTCGACGTCGGCCTGACGCTGGGATCGGCTGTCGCGGCGTTCGTCCTCGAGGTGGAAGCCGATCCAGATGAAGGCGGCGGGGACCGCAAACGGCAGGACCAGCAGATTCAGCCAGTCCCAGAGCTTGTTGCCCTGGAAACCGGTCCAGCTCCAATCAAGCTGGTACCCCCCGACGACAAGGACCACAAAGACCACCGCGGCGGCCGCCGCGATCAGACGCCAGTGACGCGGCGGCCCGTCCCGACCGAGCCAGAGGCCGCTCAGGCCGAGCACCGTGGGCAGGACGATGAGGTTCAGCCAGTCCCAGAGCTCCTTGCCCTCGAACCCCGTCCACCCCCAGTGGAACCCGTAGCTCAGGGCGATGAACGCCCCCAGCGCGGCGAGCAACGGGATGACCACGAGCCGCCACCGGACATGCATGTGACGGGTTCGGATCCACAGCGGCTGGGCCCCGAGCACGATCGGGACCAACAGCAGATGCAGCCAGTCCCACACCTTGTTTCCGCGGAACCCGGTCCACTCCCAGCCCATGCCATAACTCCCGGTGGCGGTGACCACCAGGCCGACGCCAACGGCGACCGCCACCAGCAGCGCCGTGTGCCGCGGGTCCCTCCGGGCCGCAGGTGCCGTCCGTGTCCCCTCCATCGGCTCTGTTTACCAGCCGAATACCGTGCGGGCATGGCCGCCCACCCCGACGCCCACCGCCAAGTACGGCCGGTTGCCGCCCAGACGACCTATGCCTTGCGACAGCAGATCCTGCGCCCCCATCAAAGCATTGCCGAGGTCGGCTTCCCCGGCGACGACGACCCCGAGACCGGCCACTTCGCGGCGTTCGCCGGCGCCGACGCCGACGCCGGCACCGGCGCCGGCGAACCCATCGGCGTCGTCACGGTCCTGCACCAGCCCCCGCCCCTCGCCCGCATCGCCGATCCCGACCGCTGGTGGCGGCTCCGGGGGATGGCCACGGTCGAGCGCCACCGCCGCGGCGGCGTGGGCTCGGCTCTCGTCGACGCGGCCCTGGCCCACGTGGCCGCCCACGACGGAACCGGCGTCTGGTGCCACGCCCGGCTGCCCGCGGTCGAGTTCTACCGCAGGCACGGCTTCGTCGAGAGTGGCGATCCGTGGGACGAACCCGGGCTCGGGCCCCACGTGGCTATGTGGCGGAGGATTCCCCGGCCCCCGCCGCCATGATCACCGCCACCGAGTCAGCCGGCAGGACGACCGCCCCGTCCTTCACTACCACGCCCGGTTCCGACGCCCCCAGCAGGAGCAACCCCGACACCGACGCAGGCGAAGACGCAGGCGAAGACGCAGGCGGCCCGAGCAAAGAAGACGCCGGCAGGGTCACCGCCTCGGCCCCGAGGTTGACCGCCACCGCCACCGGCCCCCGCCCCATGACCAGCCAGCCCCGCTGCGCGTCGAACGCGGTGCGGACCTGGTCGCGGCGCCCGTCGCTCAGCGCCGCCAGGCGGCGGCGCAACGAGATCACGGCGGTGTACCACTCCAGCATCGCGGCGTGCTCCGGCGCATCCACCTCACCCCAGTCGAGCTTGGACCGGGCGAACGTGCCCTCGTCCTGCGGGTCGGGTATGTCCTCCGGCGCCCACCCGAACGAGGCGAACTCACGGCGCCGTCCCTCGCTCACGGCCTGCCCGAGCGAAGGGTCCTGGTGGTCGGTGAAGTACATGAACGGGGCACTGGCCGCCCACTCCTCGCCCTGGAACAGCATCGGGACGAACGGCGCCAGTACCGTCAGCGCGGCCCCGACCTTGGCCCGGCCCAGCGTCATGTTCTCCATATGGGTCTTGCGATCGCCGACCGCCCGGTTGCCGACCTGGTCGTGGTTGTGGAGGAACACGATGAAATGCTCGCCTCCCACACCCGGCGCGGGCCGCCCGTGCGCCCGTTTGCGGTACGCCGAGTAGTCCCCCGTGAACACCCACGCGTCGCGCAACGCCTTGGCGACCTGCGCCAGCGACCCGAAGTCGGCGTAGTACCCGTCGCGCTCGCCGGTGAGCGCGGCGTGCAGGGCGTGGTGGAACTCGTCGGCCCACACCGCATCCACGCCGAAACCGCCGCCGTCGCGGCTGCGGACGATGCGGGGGTCGTTCAGGTCCGACTCGGCGATCACGAACAGGGGCCGGCGTTCGTGGGCCGCCAGGCGGTGCACCGCGTCGGCCAACTCCTCCAGGATGGAGTAGGCCGAGTCGTCCTTGAATGCGTGCACGGCATCGAGGCGCAGCCCGTCGCAGTGGTAGTCGTGGAGCCACATCAAGGCGTTGTCGACCACCAGCCCCCGGGCGCCGCTGCTCCATGCGTCGTCGAAGTTCACCGCCGGGCCCCAGTTGGTGGTGTGGCGCTCGGTGAAATAGGGGCCGTACTCGGCCAGGTAGTTCCCCGACGGGCCGAGGTGGTTGTACACGACGTCCATCACCACGCCGATCCCCCGGGCGTGGCAGGCGTCGACCAGCCGCTTCAGCCCTTCGGGGCCTCCGTAGGCGTCGTGGGGGGCGAACAGGTCGACGCCGTCGTATCCCCAACCCCGCGCCCCCGAGAACGCCGCCACCGGCAACAGCTCGATGCCGTCGACGCCGAGCGAGACCAGGTGGTCGAGCCGTTCGATGGCGGCGTCGAAGGTCCCCGCGGGCGTAAAGGTGCCCACGTGCAGCTCGTACAACACGGCCGATGGCAGGTAGAGGCCCCGCCACGACCGGTCGTGCCACTCGAACGCACCGTGGTCGACGACACGCGACGGGCCGTCGACGCCGAGCGGTTGCCACGCCGTTCGGGGATCGGGCCGGGGCGGCCCGCCGTCCAGGCTGAAGGCGTAGTCCGTCCCTGGACCCGCCTCCTCGACCTCGGCCGCCCACCAGCCCGCCTCCGAGGTCATCGGCGCCATGGGCCGGCGCCGGTCGCCGATGACGACATCGACGCGCGACGGCACCGGCGCCCAGACCGTGAAGCGGTGCGCCATCGGCGAGTCAGCCCCGGGCCAGGACCGCGGCCGGCAAGCGCGACAGCAGCCCCGACAGCGTGGCGTCGCGACCGCCGGCGCAGGTCAGGCCGGTCAGGACGTCGGTCCACTCGCCCTCAGGAAGGGGGAGCACCGTGTCGCCCCAGCCCCACGCCCGAGCCAGGTCGACCCCGAGCGGGAGCCGAGGCACGACCGTCACCAAGCCCGCGCTGCGGCTGAAGGCGACCACGTGGTCCGCCTTCTCGCCCTGCGCCGCCAACGGGCGGTACTGCGACTCCGGCCCGTACGCCGCCGGCCGCCGCCGCCGGTCCATCAGCAGCCGGTGCGTCACCCACAGCTTGGCGGCCCCGGTGTCGTCGACCGCGGGCGGCTCGTCGCCCGACCCGGCGACGAATCCTGACAACAGCCGCCGCCGGGCCTCGTAGTCGACCGGCCGGCGGTTGTCAGGGTCGACCAGGCTGTGATCCCACAGCTCCGTTCCCTGGTACAGGTCGGCAAAGCCCGGGGATGTGAAAAGGAGGACCGTCTGGGCCAGCGAGTTGACCCGCCCCGCTTCCACGATGCGCTGCTCGGCCAAGAAACGCTCGAGGTCGGCGACGAACCACGCGTCCGCCAGTACCGAAGCCACGAACGTGCGTACCGCCTCGTCGTAGTCGCCATCGGGCGACACCCAGGAGGTGTGGACCTTGGCCTCCTTGGTCGCCTTCTCCATGTAGGCCTGGACCCGCTCGACCTCGATCGGCCACGCCCCCACCAGGGTCTGGTACAGCAGGTACTCGTCGTTGCGATCGGGCGACTGGCCCCCGCTGGCCAGGCGGTACTGGTCGTTGTGGTCCGACCAGCGGGCGATGGCGTCACGCCACGGCCCCGGGATCTCCGACAGCACGTTGATCCGCGACCGGGTGTCGGGGCCCCGCTTGGTGTCATGCGTCGCCAGGGTCAACAAGGTGCGGGGCCAGCGCTCGGCGGTCTGCTGGCACCCGGTGTGGAATCGAGCCAGCGCCCCGTCGACCACGTCGGGGCTTCCGCCCACCTCGTTCAGCGAGATCAGCCGGTTGTAGCGGTAGAACACCGTGTCTTCCACGCCCTTGGCCATCACCGGGCCGCTGAGCTGCTGGAAGCGGGCGACCAGGTCCTCCTCCCGTTCGCCCGGATACGCCAGGCGCAACAGGTCGCCGAGGAACCCCAGCAGGTCGGCATCGAGGTCGGGCCGGCGCCGGCACGCCTCGGTGGTGGCCTGGTCGATCACCCGGCAGTCGGCCTCGCGGGCCGGGGCCCCGGGCCGAACGTAGGTCCGGTAGACCGGGAAACACGCCAGTACCTCGCGCAGCGCCTCCCGCAACTCCCGCCGGGTGTAGTCCCGGTAGCAACGGTGGCGCTCGCTGACCAACGCCCATGCCCCCGTCAGCCGCTCGACCTCGGCCGCCAGCTCCTCGTCCATGATCTGCATCTTCGAGTCGTGGACCAGCTCCGGGTAGTCGAACGCAAACCCGATGAAGGCGTTGTATCCCTCGGTCAGGGCGGCCATGTTTTCGCCGGCGACGAACAGGCCGTTGACCCGGTTCAAGAACTCGTAGCCGGTCGTGCCGGCCACGGGCCAGGTCTCGGGCAACTCCTCGTCGGGCGCCAGGATCTTCTCGACCACGACCCAAATGGCCCCGGTGGCTTGGCTCAGCCGGACCAGGTACCCCTCGGGGTCACGGAGGCCGTCGATGTGATCCACCCGCAGGCCGTTGACCAGGCCGCCGGCGACCAGCGACCCGATCAGGCCGTGGGTGTCGGCGAACACCTGCGGGTCCTCGACCCGCAGGCCCACCAGGGTCTCGATGTTGAAGAACCGGCGGTAGTCGAGCTCCTCGCTGGCGGTCCGCCAGAAGGCCAACCGGTAGTTCTGGCGTTCGAGGAGCTGGTGGAGCTCGTCGGGGTCGTCGTTGATCTCCTTCAACTCGGCGTCGATGGCGGCGGCCACGTCCGGTTGTTTCTCGACCAGCCGCCGCAGGCGCAACCCGAGGATCCGGCTCCCCCGCTGGCGCTCGGCGGCCAGGACCGGATCCCGGATGATGGCGTGGGGCAGCTCGCCGAAGGCGATGGCCATGGCCGCCAGCTCCTCCGACGACACCTGCGAGGCGGCTCGGGCCAGCAGTTCGTTGATGCTGCGGGGCGACACCGGCAGGGTGTGGTCGCCATAGTGGACCTCGAACGAACCGCCCGAACGCTCGACCCGTATCTGGCCTGCGTCGAGCACCCGCCCGTACTGCTCGCCCAGGATGGGAACCAGCACACTGCCCATCAGCTTGCGTTCGGGGGGATCCCAGTCGATGTCGAAGTAGGAGGCGTACGGGCTGGACGGGCCGTTGGCCAGCACGTCCCACCACCACCGGTTGTCCCGGCCGTCGAGGGCCATGTGGTTGGGGACGATGTCCAGGACCTGCCCGAGCCCGTGGCTGTGCAGCTGGTCGACCAGGGCGGCGTAGGCCTCGATTCCCCCCAGCTCCACGTTGAGCCGGTTGGGATCGACCACGTCGTAGCCGTGGGTGCTCCCGGCGGCCGCCTGGAGGCTCGGTGAGCAGTAGGCATGGGTGACACCCAGGTCCGACAGGTAGCCGGCGATGTTGGCCAGGTCGGTGAAGGTGAACCCACGATGGAGCTGCACCCGGTAGGTGGCCCACACCTCGGCGCGGCCGGAGGGCGTCGTCACGGGGCAATCACGGTGCAGCCTCTACCCATCGGCTATGCCACTCACACGAAGGCGACTCGAATCAGGCAGTCAACACGACGGCGGCGTCGGGCTCGATCACCCGGAAGCTGAAACTCTCCTCGAAGTACAGCTGCACCTCGGCCTCGTCGTGGTCCAGGTAGCCGATCGAGATGTCTTCGCCGCAATCGAGGACGAAGTCGCCGCCCCGGAGGCTGACCACCACTCCTCCGGACAGGCCGGGGGTGCGTACCACCGGTCCGCCCAGGATCTGGCGCAGGTGGTCCATGAGCAGATCGCCGGCCTCGCTGGTCTCGAGGACCTCGATGTAGGCCGCCGGGCTGACGGCCAGACCGTAGGGCCCCGCGATGCCCGAGCCCAGCAGCCGGTTAACCGCTTCGGACACCCGAGCCGGGTAGGCCCGGGCGTCGTCGCCGAGCGCAATCGAAGGATGCGACGACCGCTCCGTGATGCCCTCGATGCCCGCGGCCGGGTAGCCGTAGACGACTGCGGCGTTCTCGGCCACCGCCAGGCGCTGGGCCGCGGCGTCGAGCTCGGGGAAGTCGAGATCCTCGGCCCCACGGTCGGCGTCTCGCAGCTCCGCGCGCGACACCAGGAAGGGGGTCCGCAACTCGACGAGGGGCAGCACCCGGCGCTGGGCGGCCGAGACGCCTTCGGCCGGCCCGTCGATGTCTCGCACCCGGCCCAGATCGGTCGCCGAGTGCGACCAGCCCGCGGGGCCGTTGAAGTCAACCAGCTTGCGAGCCGCCAGGTAAGTGGCCAAGCGAGGCTTGGCGTCCTCCTCGATCGCCTTCCACCCGGTCTCGGTGATCGGGGCGAAGCCCTTGAGCAGATGGTTCATCACGCCTCCTCTTGTGTGTCGCGTGCGCCTCCAAGGCCGAGCGAACCGTCGCCGCCCTGACCACCACTTCCTTCGCCGGGCATCGCCGCCTTCTCGAGCTCGGTGATCGGACCTTCGGTGAACAGATAGGTGCGCAGTACCTCGTCCAGCTTGGGGTCGTGGCGCCGCAGCCATTCCAGGGTCATGGCCGCGTGTTCCTTCTCCTCGTCCCGGTTGTGGGCGAGGATGGCCGCCAACGTGGGGTCACCGGTGGCCGCGACCCGCTGGTCGTACCAGTCGACCGCTTCGAGTTCCTCCTTCAGCGAGGTGATCGCACGATGGCGGTCGACGGTCGCGTCGTCGAGCAACTCTGCAGGCTCGTGTAAGCCTTCGCTAGCCATTGGCGGGCCTCCTGGTCGGGGTCGAATGTGACGGCGCGGAACCTACGGGCCCCAACGTACCGGTCGGTCGAGCGCTGCTATACCCCGTCGATCCGTGGATCATCATCACCTTGGCACGAGGATCCTGAAAGACTTGTGGTCTTGCATGACATCGTCTGCTTCCCCACGTATCACCGAGCCATGCCGTGAATCGCCCCATGCCCCCGCCGTGGATGCGGCCCTCGGGCATGAGCCGCTCCCCGGCCATGCAACGGATCTACCTCCGCCGCCGGATAGTCGCCGGCGTCGTGGTGATCGGCATCCCGATACTCGTCATCATCCTGGTGACGAGAGGAGGCGGTGGTGGGAGCGGCTCCAAGGTGGGCACGGGCGCGACCACCACGACCTCCCCCCGAGCCACCACGACCGTTCCCCCGAGCCTCATCGTGGCGGCGACGAGCTGGCACCTGCCCGTCCCGCTGGCCCGATCGGTGGTGCTGCCGGTCAACACCAACATCGGGGTCTTCGGCGGACTCACCACCGCAGCCACTAGCAAGACGATCTACCAGATCGACCCGGTGACGGGCATCGCCACCAATGTCGGCTCCATGACGGCGGCGGTGCACGACGCCGCCGGTGCGGTGATCGGGAGCAACTACTACGTCTTCGGCGGCGGCGCGGCCACCGAGTCGGCGTCGGTACAGCAGTTCGGCTTCAGCAACTCCGACCACATGATCGGCTCGGCCATCGGCAACCTGCCCGCCAAGCGAGCCGACGCGGCCGCCGTCACGGTCAACGGGCAGGTGTACCTGGTCGGGGGCTTCGACGGCAAGCAATGGCTTGCCGACGTCCTGTCCACGACCGACGCCAAGTCCTTCACCCCGCAGGCGCAGCTCAAGCCCGCGGTTCGGTACCCGGCCGTCGCCGTGCTCAACAACAAGCTGTACGTGATCGGCGGCGAACTGTCGCCCCGCCAGGCCGATGCGACCACGATCCAGCAGATCGACCTCCAGTCGTTCGCGGTCGCCAACTTGAGCCCGTTGCCCGTCGGCCTTTCCCACGCCTCGGCCGCCACCCTCAACGACACCATCTACGTCTTCGGCGGTCGCTCCGGCGGGCACGCCATCGACACGATCAGCGTGCTCAGTCCCACCACCGGGCAGCTGCAGGTGGTGGGGCATCTGCCCACCCCCCGCTCCGACATGGGCGTGACGGTGGTCGGCCAGACCGTGTACCTGGTGGGCGGGGAAGGCGACACGGCCAAACCGGTCAACACCGTCTTCACCGTGCGGCTGGGCACCCCCGGCGGTGGCTAGGCGGTGATCCGCCACGTCGTGCTGTTTCGGCTCAACGAGTCGGCAACGACCGAGCGCGTCGCCCAGATCTGCTCGGAGCTGACCGGCCTCGCCTGCCTGGGCGGGACGGCATTCACCGTGGGAGCGGACCTGGGGCTGCGCCCGGGCACCATGGACCTGGCCGTGGTGGCGGACTTCGAAAGCGTGGAGGCGTTCACCGCCTACGACCAGGACGCGGAACACGATCGCATTCGCCGGGAGCTCATCGCGCCGATCGCCGAGCGCATCGAACGCTGCCAGTTCGAGGTGTGAGCCGGGCGGCGCTCGGCGTGAGGCGCCGACCGCTCGCACCCCTCTCGTCGGCGCGACTGCGGTAAAAGCGGGGACTTTTCCCCGTGTAGTTAGATACTCTTACTATGTGAGCGACGCAGCGGTGGTGGTCGAGGGACTGCGGAAGAGCTATGGCAGTTTCGAGGCCGTGAAGGGCATCAGCTTCGAGGTGGCGCCGGGCGAGACGTTCGGCTTCCTTGGCCCCAACGGGGCGGGCAAGTCGACCACCATCTCCATGCTGTGCACCCTGATCAAGCCCACCGGCGGGCGGGCGCTGGTCGACGGCTTCGACGTGGTCACGCACCGCACCGAGGTGCGGCGGCGCATCGGACTGGTGTTCCAGGACACGACCCTCGACGACTACCTGACGGCGGAGGAGAACCTGCGTTTCCACGCCGAGTTGTACGGCGTGCGCCGTGAGGTGATCGACGAGCGGATGCGCAAGGTCCTGGAGATGGTCGGGTTGTGGGAGCGGCGCAAGAGCATCGTGCGCACGTTCTCGGGGGGCATGAAGCGGCGGCTGGAGATCGGGCGGGGGCTGCTGCACTCACCGCGGGTGCTGTTCCTCGACGAGCCGACGGTGGGGCTCGACCCGCAGACCCGGTCGTCGATCTGGGAGTACATCAACGAGCTCAAGGCCCGGGAAACGATCACCATCTTCCTCACCACCCATTACATGGACGAGGCGGAGAACTGCGACCGCATCGCCATCATCGACCACGGCGACATCGTGCGCATCGACACGCCCGAGGCGTTGAAGGCCAGCGTCGGCGAGGATCGGGTGGAGCTGCATGCGTCCGACAACGGGGCGGCCATCGCGGCCCTCGAGGATCGTTTCGGCCTTACCGCCACCATGAGCGAGGGGGCGGTGACGTTCCATGTGAGCGGCGGCGAGGAGTTCATGCCCCGGTTGTTCGCCGACCTGGGCGTGCCCATCCAGTCGGTCCGGGTGAGCCGACCGACGCTGGACGACGTGTTCATGAGCTACACCGGGCGCACCATCCGCGACGCCGAGGCGTCGGGCAACGAGATGATGCGTTCCAGCCCGATCATGCGGATGCGGAGGTAGACGTGGCGATCGACTCTCCTGCGGACACGGCCTCGGTCGTCAGCGTCGCCGTGACCGGGGGCACCCTGCGCGAGGACCTGCGGGCCGTCAACATGGTCTGGAAAAGGGAGCTGATCCGCTACTTCCGCAACCGGATCCGGATCGTGACGTCGCTGGCCCAGCCGGTGTTGTTCCTGTTCGTGCTGGGTAGCGGACTCTCGCCCATCGTGACCAGCGGGTCGGGCCCCCATGTGGACTTCAAGACGTTCCTGTACCCGGGCGTGATCGCCATGACGATCTTGTTCACCGCCATCTTCTCGGCGGTGTCGATCGTGTGGGACCGCGAGTTCGGGTTCCTCCGGGAGATGATGGTGGCGCCCGTCCGGCGGGGGGCGCTCGTCATCGGCAAGACGCTGGGCGGGGCCACCGTGGCCACCATGCAGGGGGTGATCATGCTGCTGCTGGGACCGCTGGTGCACGTGCCCTACAACCTGGTGCTGATCGTCGAGATGCTGCTGCTGATGTCGCTCTGCGCCGTCATGCTGACCTCGATCGGCGTGCTGGCGGCCAGCCGCATGCAGCAGGTCGAGTCGTTCCAGGTCGTCATGCAGCTGTTCGTGCTGCCGATGTTCTTCCTGGCCGGGGCGGTGTTTCCCCTGACCGGGCTGCCGGGGTGGCTGTCGGTGCTGACCAAGATCGACCCGCTGGCCTACGTCGTCGACCCCATGCGGCGGGCGGTCTTCGCCCATATCAACGTGTCCGCCGCGGCCCGCCAGAAGTTCAGTCCCGGCCTGCACTGGGGCCACTGGCAGCTGCCGGTTCCCCTGGAAGTGGCCATGGTGCTGGCGGTGACCCTCGGCTGCCTGGCGGTCTCGGTCGCCATGTTCTCCAAGCAGGACTAACGCTGGCATAACCCTGGGGAGCCACCAGGCTCACCTACGATGGACGCCCGTGGGCGTCGACGTCACCGCCATGACGGAGTCCGGGTCGGGGTGGCGTTCGTCGTTTGCCGCCGGCCTGGTCGGGACGTCCCGGCCCAAGCAGTGGGTGAAGAACCTGCTGGTTTTTGCCGCCCCGGGGGCGGCGGGGGTGCTGACCCACGGCCACGCCCTGCTCGACGCCGTGGACGCCTTCGTCATCTTCTGCATCGTGGCGAGTGGCGTCTACTTCATCAACGACGCCCTGGACGTGGACGCGGACCGGTTGCATCCCCGCAAGCGGTTCCGCCCCGTCGCGGCCGGGGTGATCGGCGTGCGCCAGGCCCAGGCGATTGGCGGGGCGCTGGTCGCGGTGGGGGTGGCGTTGTCCGCGCTCGTCGGGATGCGGCTGCTCCTGGTGGTGGCGCTGTATGTCGGGGTGCAGGTGGCGTACAGCGTGTGGCTGAAGCACGAGCCGGTTCTCGACCTGGCGGCGGTGGCTGCGGGCTTCGTGCTGCGGGCAATCGCCGGTGCCGTGGCAGTGGGGGTACCGATCTCGCAGTGGTTCCTCATCGTGGCCACCTTCGGGAGCCTGTTCATGGTCACGGGGAAGCGGTTCTCCGACCTGGGCGCGGTCGCGGAGGCGGGGGGACGCGGTGTGCAGGCGGCGGCGCAATACAGCTTGGGGTTCCTCCGCTCGATCCTGGTGATGAGTGCCACGGTGACCATCACGGCGTACTGCCTGTGGGCGTTCGAGAACGTGAAGGCGGTCACGCCCGGTGAAGGTGACGCCGCGGTGTGTTTCCAGCTCTCGATCGTGCCGTTCACCCTGGCGCTGATGCGCTACGGGCTCCTCGTCGACCAGGGCGAGGGTGGGGCACCCGAGGACGTCGTGTTCGGCGACCGGTTGCTACTGGCGCTCGGTTTGACCTGGGCCGTCGTTTTCGGCCTCGGCGTGTACCGCTAGCAGTGGCGGGAGCGGGCGCCGCGCACGGGGCTGCGCCGGGGGGCGCGAGCGGCGGCGGGGCCGGGGCCGGGGCTGGGGCCGCGAGCGGCGGCGGGGCTGGGGCTGGGGGGGCGGGGGGCGGCGGGGCGGCCCCGTCGCTCTTGGCCGGCTGGGGTCGAACGGCTCCCACGGCGGCCCGGGTGGTGGTACCGGCGACGGTGCCCGAGGCCTGTCAGGCCCTCGACTCGTCGGGGCCGCGGGGCATCATCGCCCGGGGGCTCGGGCGTAGCTATGGCGACGCCGCCCAGAACGCCGGGGGCGAGGTGTTGCTCACGACAGGGCTGGATCGGCTGCTGTCGCTCGACATCACCGCCGCCACGGCAACCGTCCAACCAGGCGTGAGCCTCGACTGGCTCATGCGGGCGCTGCTGCCGCTGGGACTGTTCCCCATGGTGACCCCAGGAACCCGCCAGGTCACGGTGGGCGGCGCCATCGCCTCCGACATCCACGGCAAGAACCACCACACCGACGGCAGCTTCGGCGACCACGTCAGCCAGATCGTCCTCGAAACACCCGCGCTCGGCCCCATCACCGTGTCACCAACGACGCTGGCCGACTTCTTCTGGTCCACCACCGGGGGCATGGGCCTCACCGGCCTGATTGTCGAGGCGACCATCGCCCTGCTGCGGGTGGAAACCGCTCTGATGCGGGTCGACACGGCGCGCCTCCCGGACCTCGACGCCGTCATGGCGGCCATGGCCGGCTCCGACGACGAGTATCGCTACTCCGTGGCCTGGGTCGATTCGCTGGCCCGGGGCCGATCGCTGGGGCGATCGGTGCTGACCCGCGGTGATCACGCCCTCCGGTCGGACCTGGAGCCGGGGCGGCGGTTCAAGTCGCTCGACTTCGCACCCCGGGAACGGCTCCGGGCCCCCCCGTGGGTGCCGGGCGGGCTGCTGAACCCGTTGACGACGGCGGCGTTCAACGAGGCCTGGTTTCGCAAGGCGCCCCGTCACCGGGTCGGCCAGCTCCAGGCGCTGGCATCATTTTTTCATCCCCTCGACG